>JBFJWO010000384.1:0-5297 GCA_041623575.1 Gammaproteobacteria bacterium | reverse complement strand
GGTGTACTGGACCACGACCTCCCCGCCGTCGAGTTGCGGCTCATCGCGTTGGTTCGACGAGACCTACAACACCTGCGACGCTTCCGCCGCGGCGCTCTCGAGCACGGGCTATTTCCAGGATCGTCTCGCTCGCTTTCACCGCGGCGCCTGGCGCAACCTCACGACCAACCGCACCACCAAGCGCCGCAGCGTCGAGTGCATATCCGATGCCGGCGCGCACGGGCCGAGCGACGGCGACGCGCGCGTGTGGGCGGCCAACCAGGCAAGCGGGTGGAGCAGCAACGCGGGCGATCAGATCAACTGGCGCAACACCGGCTCGAACTACACGCTGTTCACCGGCAACTTCCTCAACTACCTGCAGAGCGACCCGGACGTGCTGCGCACCCGCATCGACATCATCAAGGACGTGATCGCCGATCTGGTCGACAGCACCAACAGCATCAACATCGGGCTGATGCGTTTCGATCGCAACGGCGAAGGCGGCCCGGTGACCTACGCCATGCAGGACGTCGAGGCGAGCCGGGAGAACTTCAAGGCCGAGATGTACACCTACCACCCGTCGGGGACCACGCCGCTCGCCGAAACGCTCTACGAGGCGGCGCTCTATCACCGCGCCGGCGAGGTGGACTACGGCGCTCGCTCCTCGCCCGCGCACAGCGCCGGCGAAGCGCGCCAGAACGGCAACGCCAGCTACTACTACAGCCCGATTCGCTACGAGTGCCAGAAGAACCACATCGTGCTGCTGACCGACGGCGAGCCGACGCGTGACACCAGCGCCGATGCGAAGATCGCCGCGCTGCCCGGTTTCGCCGAAGCCGTCGGCGCGCCGGCCTGCGTGAACGCCCACGGCGACGACGACGGCAAATGCCTCGACGAGCTGGCCGCCTACCTCTACCGCACGGATCAGGCGGACTGGCTGCCGGGCGAGCAGCGGGTCGTGACCTACACGGTCGGTTACGCCACCAACCAGCAGCTGCTGAGCGATACGGCCGAAGCCGGCGGCGGGCGTTACTACGTGGCCGACGACGCGGTGGAGCTGACCACCGCGTTCGCCAACATCCTCACCGAGATCCTCGCCCAGGACGCGACTTTTGCGGCCCCGGCGGTGGCGGTCAACGCGTTCAATCGCACCACCCATCGCGAAGAGTTGTACTTCACGCTGTTCAAGCCGGACGCCCGTCCGCACTGGAACGGCAACCTCAAGAAGTACCGCCTCGGGTTCGAGACCGATCCCGACACCGGGGAGTCGATTGCGCGGGTCCTCGACGCCAACCGCAACGACGCGGTCGACGAGGCGACCGGGTTCTTCAAGGACTCCGCGGTCAGTTACTGGCGCGACCCGGGCGAGATCGCCGACGGCTCCGACGTCAACAAGGGCGGTGCGGCGGCCGAGCTTGCTCTCCCGCGTAGGGTGTACACGTTCACCGGCACCGGCGAGCCCTCGAACGAGGCCCTGGTAACCAGCGCCAACCAGCTGCACGAGGACAACGTCGCGTTGACCGAGGAACTGCTCGGCCTGGCGCCCGCCAGCACCGAGCCCGCCCGCGACGAGCTGCTCCAGTGGGCGCGCGGCGTCGACGTGAACGGTGCGTTCGGCGAGCCGGGCGGCACACGCCCGGTGCTCGGCGATCCCCTGCACTCGCGCGCGGCGGTGGTGCAGTACGGCGGACCGCAGAGCGACCCCGACCTCACCCTGTTCTTCACCACCAACGACGGCTACCTGCACGCCACCGACGAGAAGGACGGCGACGAACTGTTCGCCTTCGTCCCGCGCGAGCTGCTGGCGAACCTGAAGGACCTGTATCTCAACGAGGCGGGCACGCCGCGGCCCTACGGCCTGGACGGGTCGGTCTCGGTGTGGGTGAACGACGAGAACGAGGACGGCGTCATCTCCGGGACGGACCATGTCTACGTCTATGCCGGCATGCGTCGGGGCGGGCATTCCTACTATGCGCTCGATGTGACCAACCGCTCCGCGCCACGCCTGCTGTGGCGCATCAGCAACGACCCCGACGGCGACGGCACGCCGGACGGCGACTACGCCGAACTCGGGCAGACCTGGTCGGAGCCGGCGGTACGCAGGATCCGCCTGAACGGCGTCGATCGCACGGTGCTGGTGTTCGGCGGCGGCTACGATCCCACGCAGGACGGCAACGTCACGACGCTACCCGATGTCGAAGGGCGCGCCGTTTACATCGCCGACGCCCGCACGGGCGAGCGCATCTGGTGGGCGGGTCCGGCGGGCTCCGGCGCCGACCTGGTACTGCCCGAGATGACCAACAGCATTCCCTCGGCCGTCAATGCCATCGACATCGAGGGCGACGGGCTGATCGACCGCCTGTACGTCGGCGACATGCGCGCCCAGGTCTGGCGCTTCGACATCGAAAAGGACAACAACGGCAGCGGCGATCTCGCCACGGGCGGGCGCATCTGGAGCCTGGGCGACGCCAGCGCGCCGGGCAACCGTCGCTTCTACTACCCGCCCGACGTGGCCCTGAGCGGCTACCCGGGGTTGCAGCCGCACCTCGCACTGGTGCTGGGGTCCGGCTACCGCGCGCACCCGCTGAACGCGACCATCGAGGACCGCATCTACATGCTGCGCGACTACGACGTGTTCAACGCGCCGTCGAGTTACACGACGAAGACCGAGTCGCACCTGTTCGACGCCACCAGCAACGTGATCGGCGAAGGCACCCAGACGCAGCGCGCCGCGGCGCGCGAGCAGCTGAGCGACGCCGACGGCTGGTTGCTCGAACTGCACGACGGCAGCGGCGCCTACGTGGGCGAGAAGGTCCTGGCCAGCGCGCTGATCCTCGACGGCACCGCGATGGTGACCACCTTCGACCCCTCGACCGACCCCGCCGACCCGGCGGCCCCGGTCTCCTGCGCGCCACGGGCGGGCAACGGCCGCGTGTACTACCTGGATCTCGCGGACGCGCAGCCGGTTCGCAACTTCGACGATATAGGCCCGGACAGCGACCTCACCGCCCGCGACCGTGCGCTCACCCTGCGCCGCGGCGGCATTCCGCCCTCGCCCACGCTGGTGATCGCCCCGGACGACAATGCCGTCCTGGTCGGACCGGAAGTGGTTCCCGATCCCACCGACGGCAAGGCGGTGCGTACCTACTGGCACGACACCTAGGCTCGTGACGGGTCGGCCCGGGCGCTTGCGCAGATCGCACCGGGCGCACGCCGTTCAGAGCGCGATGACGAGGCCGGGCGCGAAGGCCCCGTTCAGCCAGTAGGGGTGGTAACCGCGCGGGTTGCAAACGACCCGCGTGCCGGCGACTTCGTAATCGAAGCTGTCGTGCAGGTGCCCGTGCACCCACAGCGCGATGTCCCACGTTTCCATCAGGCTCTCCAGGTCGCTCGCGAACGCGGGCGACAGGGGACTGCCGGCGTAGCGGGGCGCGATCGAGCGCGGTGAGGGTGCGTGGTGCGTGACCACGACGGTCTGGCCGGCGAACGGCTCGCAGAGGCGCTCGGCCAGCCAGCGCCGGCTGCGCAGGTGCCACTCGAGCGCATCGCGCGGCTGGAATGCACGATCGCCGCGGCGGATCTGCGCGAAGTCGTTCATGTCCGTGCTCGCTGAGCGCATGGCAGAGGCCTGCCGGGCCTCGCCGTGCAGCGCGAAATCCGACCACAGCACACAGCCGAGAAAACGTACGCCGCCGATTTCGGCCTGCTCGTCGTCGAGGACATGGACGTTCGCGGGCGCCTCGGCGCGCAAGCGCTCGAGGATCGCGACGTCGTGGCCGTAGAACTCGTGGTTCCCCGGCACGTAGACCACCGGCGTGCCGGGAAAACTTTCGCCCGCCCAACGCAGACCCTCGACACCCACGCCGATATCGCCGGCGAGAACCACCACATCGGCCTCGGTCCCGGGCGGTTCGAAGGCACCGAACTCGATGTGCAGGTCGTTGAGGACGTGGAGTTTCATGGGGTTCGCCGGCCGGACAGCGGGCGATCGACTGCCCGCGCCGAGCGCCGGCATAGTGGACGACGGACAGCGTATTTACAACCGCGCTGCCCGCGCGCGTGAGAAAGCGCTTGCCCCGCACCAGACCCGTGCTCACCGTGTACCCGACGCCGGCTGCGAGCCCGCCATCGTCTTGCCCGGCGGGCTGCGCACCGCCACGTGTTGCTTGCGCACGGCGGTGGCGCCCGACACACTTCCGGGGCGCAAGGCCGCTGCAGCACGGACCGCCTGCGCCATTTCCCCACTGTCACACGGGAGACCGGCGTGATCGCCGCCGAGGTGCAGGAGGTCGCGGTCGCGCTGGTCATCGTCGCGACCATCGTCGGCGTCGCGCTGGGGCGCTACCCGTGGGTGCGCATGAATCGCGCGACCATCGCGCTGGTGGGTGCGGCGGCGCTGCTGGCCCTCGGTGCGCTCACGCCGCAGCAGGCGGCCGCGGCGGTGGACATCGAGACCCTGGTGCTGTTGTTCGCGATGATGATCGTGAACGCGAACCTGCGCCTCGCCGGGCTGTTCACGGTGGTCACGGGCCGTATACTGCGCCACGCGCACACGCCGCGGCGGTTGCTGGCGTTGCTGGTGCTGACTTCGGGCGTGCTCTCGGCGCTGTTCCTCAACGACACCATCGTGCTCGCCTTCACCCCGCTGGTGGTGCAGGTGACGCTGACCCTCGCGCGCAATCCCGTGCCCTACCCTGATCGCGCTGGTGGCGGCCGCCAACGTCGGCTCCGTGGCGACCATCACCGGCAACCCGCAGAACATGTTCATCGGCACGGCCTCGGGCATCTCCTACGCGAGCTTCGCCGCCCACCTGGCGCCGCTGGCGGTTCTCGGTCTCGGGCTGGTCTGGGCGGTGACGGTGCTGCTCTACCGGCGTGAGTTCGCTCACGTGCGGCTTTCACCGCCCGCCACCGACGGCGCCACCGCGCATCCCTACCTGCTCGCCAAGGGGCTGATCGCAACGGCGGCGATGCTGGCGATGCTGCTGCTCGGTGTGACGCCGGCGCTGGCGGCGCTGCTCGCGGCTTCGGCACTGCTGATCACGCGTCGGCTCAAACCCGACCGCGTGTTCCGCGAAGTGGACTACTCGTTGCTGGTGTTCTTCGCCAGCCTGTTCGTGGTCACCGACGCCGTGCGCCACACGGCGCTGATGCCGGTGCTCGAATCGGCGGCGGCCCCCGTGATAGCCGGTACCGGCGCCGGCCTCGTGGCCACCGCGGCGGTGCTGAGCAACCCGGTCTCGAACGTGCCCGCGGTGCTGCTGTTCGCCCCGCTCGTCGAGCGTGCCGCGGCGCCGGACCTTGTCTGGATCACCATC
>JBFJWO010000383.1:0-5298 GCA_041623575.1 Gammaproteobacteria bacterium | reverse complement strand
TTGAACTCCGGGATCTTGCCGAAGGGATCCAGGGCCTCGTTGGTCAGCAGGTTGGCCGCCGCCTCGTGATAGCAGAACGGCATGAACACCTCGCCGCGCCGCAGGCCGTCGTCGGCGCGCGCGAAGGCCTGCACCCTGCCGCGCCGGGTCTCCAGGCTCACCGCTTCGCCGGGTGCGACGCCGAGTTCGGCGAGGTCGCCCGAATTGAGGCTGACCACCGGGCTCGGCTCGATCGCGTTCAGGACCCCGGAGCGGCGCGTCATGGCGCCGGTGTGCCAGTGCTCGAGCTGGCGCCCGGTCATCAGCACGAACGGGTAGTCTTCGTCCGGGCGTTCGTCGGCGAAAGTGAGCGCCACCGGCACCAGCCGCGCACGCCCGTTGGCGGTCGGGAAGTTCTCCACGAACACCACGCCCTGCCCGGGGTCGTTCTCGTCCTGGCACGGGTAGGTGATGGAGCTCTCGCGCTCGAGCCGTTCCCAGCTCATGCCCTTGATCGACGGCATCACGCTGCGCATCTCGGCGAACACCTCCGCGGCACCGGCGTAGTGCCAGTCGAGCCCGAGGCGGCGGGCGATCTGCTCGATGATCCACAGGTCCTGGCGCGCGTCGCCCGGCAGGTCCAGCGCGCGACGGCCGAGTTGCACGCGCCGGTCGGTATTGGACACCGTGCCGTCTTTCTCCGGCCACGCCGAGGCGGGCAGCACCACGTCGGCATAGGCCGCCGTCTCGGTGAGGAACAGGTCCTGCACCACCAGGTGCTCGAGTGCCGCCAGGGCCTCGCGCGCGTGGTTGAGGTTGGGATCGGACATGGCCGGGTTCTCGCCCATGATGTACATGCCGCGGATCTCGCCGCGGCTGGCCGCGTGCATGATCTCGACCACCGTGAGGCCCGGGTCGGGGTCGAGCGCTGTGCCCCAGACCTTCTCGAAAGCGGCGCGCACCGCAGGGTCGGAGACCGGCTGGTAGTCGGGGTAGACCATCGGGATCAGCCCGGCGTCGGAAGCGCCCTGCACGTTGTTCTGCCCGCGCAGCGGGTGCAGGCCGGTCCCCGGGCGCCCGATCTGCCCGGTGATCATGGACAGCGCGATCAGGCAGCGCACGTTGTCGGTGCCGTGGATGTGCTGCGACACGCCCATGCCCCAGAACATGATCGAGCCCTGCGACTTCGCGTACAGCCGGGCGACCTCGCGGATGGTCTCGGGGTCGATGCCGCACACCGGCGCCATCGCCTCGGGGCTGAAGTCGCGCACGTTGGCGACGATCTTGTCGTAGTCGTCGGTGCGCGCCTGCACGAACTGCTTGTCGACCAGGCCCTCCTCGACGATGACGTTCAGCATGGCGTTGAACAGCGCCACGTCGGTGTCCGGGCGGAACTGCAGGAAGTAGTCGGCGTGGCGAGCGAGATCCGTGCGCCGCGGGTCGATCACCACCAGCGTCTTGCCCTCCCGGGCGGCGTTCTTGATGAAGGTCGCCGCGACCGGGTGATTGCCGGTCGGGTTGGCGCCGATCACCAGGATGACCTCGGCGGCGTCCACGTCGGCCACCTGGTTGGAGACCGCACCCGAGCCGATGCCCTCCAGCAACGCCACGACGCTGGAGGCGTGGCACAGCCGCGTGCAGTGATCGACGTTGTTGGTGCCGAACCCGGTGCGCACCAGCTTCTGGAACAGGTAGGCTTCCTCGTTGCTGCCCTTGGCCGAGCCGAAGCCGGCGAGCGCGCCGCCGCCGTGGCTGTCGCGGATGCGCACGAGCTCGCTGCCGGCGAGGTCGAGCGCCTCCTCCCAGCTCGCCTCGCGGAACATCGTCCCGGGGTTGGCGGGGTCGAAGTGCTCGTTCAGGCCCTTCGGCACGCCGTCGCGGCGGATCAGCGGGCGGGTCAGCCGGTGCGGGTGGCTGACGTAGTCGAAACCGTAACGGCCCTTGACGCACAACCGGCTGTGGTTGGCGGGGCCGTCGCGGCCCTCGACGGTCAGGATCTCGTTGCCCTTGATGTTGTAGGTGAGCAGGCAGCCGACCCCGCAGTAGGGGCACACCGAGTCGACCTTGCGCTCGGCCTCGATCAGGCCCACGCCGCCCGCCGGCATCAGCGCGCCGGTGGGGCAGGCCTGAACGCACTCGCCGCAGGCCACGCAGGTGCTCTCGCCCATCGGGTCGCCGAGGTCGAAGACGATCTCCGAGTGCGCGCCGCGCCGGGCAAAGCCGATCACGTCGTTGACCTGCTCCTCGCGGCACGCGCGCAGGCAGCGGGTGCACTGGATACACGCATCGAGGTTGACCGCGATCGCCGGGTGCGAGACGTCGGCGCGCGGCTGCTCGCGCGGCGCGAAACGCGGCTTGCCGACGTCGAGCGCGCGCACCCAGTGCGCCAGTTCCGAATCGAGCGTGTAGGCGGTTGGCGCCATGTCGCTCTGCAACAGTTCGAGCACCAGTTTCTGCGAGGCGCGCGCCCGCTCGTTGGCGCTGTGCACCACCATCCCCTCGCTCGGTGCCCGGCAGCACGAAGGCGCGAGCACCCGCTCGCCGTCGATCTCCACCACGCACGCGCGGCAGTTGCCGTCCGCGCGCAGCCCGTCCTTGTAACAGAGGTGCGGGATCTCGACGCCGAGGCGGCGCGCCGCCTGCAGAATGGTCTCCCCGGCAGCGGCCGTGACCTCGCGCCCGTCGAGGGTGAAGGTGACCGCGGGTTCGATCGCTTTCGGGTTGGCGGCCATCAGCGGTTGTCCTCGCGTTCGGCGAATTCTTCTGGAAAGTACTTCAGCGCGCAGCGCAGCGGGTTGGGTGCGGCCTGCCCGAGGCCGCAGATCGAGGCGTCCTCCATCACGCGCGCGAGGTCTTCGAGCAGCTCGCGGTCCCACTCGGGCTCGGCCATCAGCGCGGCCGCCTTGTCGCTGCCGACCCGGCACGGCGTGCACTGCCCGCAGGACTCGTGGGCGAAGAAGCGCATCGCGTTCAACGCCAGGTCGCGCGCGCGGTCGGCCTTCGAGAAAACCATTACCGCGGCCGAGCCGATGAAGCAGCCGTGCGCCTGCAGGGTGTCGAAATCGAGCGGCAGGTCGGCGAGGCTCGCCGGCAGGATACCGCCCGAGGCGCCGCCCGGAAAGTAACCGTAGAGCTCGTGCCCGTCGAGCATGCCGCCGCAGTACTCGTCGACGAGCTCGCGCAGGCTGATGCCGGCCGGCGCCAGGTGCACGCCGGGCCTGTTGACCCGCCCGCTGACGGAGAACGAGCGCAGCCCCTGGCGCGAGTTGCGGCCGTGGCCGGCGAACCAGGCGCCGCCTTTCTCGACCAGCTCGCGTACCCAGTAGAGCGTCTCGGCGTTGTGCTCGAGCGTCGGTCGCCCGAACAGACCGACCTGCGCCACGTAGGGCGGGCGCAGGCGCGGCATGCCCCGCTTGCCCTCGATGGACTCGATCATCGCCGACTCCTCGCCGCAGATGTAGGCGCCCGCCCCGCGCCTGAGGTGCAGGCGCGGCCCGTCGGGAAACGCCTTGCGCACCGCCGCGGCGCCGCGCTCCAGCAGTTCGCGGACCGCCGGGTACTCGTCGCGGGTGTAGATGTAGACGTCGTCGATCTGCACCGCCCAGGCGGCGATCAGGCAACCCTCCAGGAAGCGGTGGGGATCGCGCTCGAGGTAGTAGCGGTCCTTGAAGGTGCCGGGTTCGCCCTCGTCGACGTTGACCGCCAGCAGCCGCGGGCGCGGCTGATCGCGCAGGATGCGCCACTTGCGCCCGGCCGGGAACCCGGCGCCGCCGAGCCCGCGCAGGCCCGCGTGCTCGAGTTCGACGATGATCGACTCGGCATCGCGCTCGCCGGCCACGCAGGCGCGGTAGAGCGTGTAGCCGCCACCGGCGACGTAGGCCTCGTAGTCGAGGGCCTCAGCCGGCAGCGGGCAGTCGCGCTCGCCGGCGGCGACCGCGGCCGAGACCCGGTCGGCGTCGGCGTGGGCGATGGGGTTCCAGCCCACTACCGCGACCGGCGCCTGCTCGCAGCGCCCGACGCAGGGCACGGGCTGCACCCGCACCTGTTCGCCCAGCGCCGCCGGCAGCGCCTGCAGCAGCGCACGGGCACCGGCCATCTCACAGGTCACCGACTCGCACACCCGGACCGTCAGCGGCGCCGGCGCCTGCTCGCCCTCTTTGACGACGTCGAAGTGGTGATAGAAGGTCGCGACCTCGTAGACCTCGGTCGGCGCGAGCCTCATCTCGTGCGCCAGCGCGACGAGATGGGCGGCGGACAGGTGGCCGTAACGATCCTGCACGGCGTGCAGATGCTCGATCAGCAGGTCGCGCTCGCGCGGCGCCTCGCCCAGCGCGGCCCGCACCTCGGTGAGCGCCTGCAGATCGACAACGCGGCCCTTGCCGTAAGGCCGCGGCGAGCGCGGGGTGGCGCTGCGCGCCGAGCTGGATTTCGCCATAGTGAATCCCGTGGGGCTGGGTCGAATTGGTATATTGTATACCAGATGTTTCAGGGTCCCCGGCTAACTTAGCACTGCTGCGCCGCGACCGATTGTCCGCCTGCGACGCCGCCGGGACCGACCGCGCCGACCGGGCCGGGGCGGCGGCCGCCCCCTCAGAATTTCGCGTAGGCCTTCATCAGGTCCACCATCGGGTGGCGCGACGACATCTGGAACTTGACCAGCAGCTCGCGGGCGATCATGTCCCGATCCTGCTGGTTGTCGGGCAGCGCCATCTCCGCCGGGATGGTCACCCATCCGTTGACGTTGCGGTCGAACACCGCCGGGCGGCCTTCCTCGTAGCCCATGTGCACGTCCTCCAGCCAGTTGAGGTCGCGCCAGCCCATCACTTCCATGTACCTGGCCAGGAACGGCGTCACCCGGTCCATGTCCGGCACCAGGTTGACGTCGTAGCGGTAACCGATGTGCTGGCCGATCGCCTTCTCGCGCTCGGTGTCGATCCCGTCGGCGGTGATGAAGCGGTCTATGTCTTGTGCGCTCATTGGTGATGCTCCTAGAAGCGGGTCATTTCCGGGTGGCCGACGGTGTGCTGGGTGCCGGCGAGCGGCACGCCGGCCATCGCCGAAGCTTCCATGGTCAGCGCCGCGAGGTCCTCCGGTTCGAGCGAGTGCACGTTGGTCTTGCCGCAGGCGCGCGCGAGCATCTGGCACTCGATGGCGAGCGTGTGCAGGAAGTTGTACACCCGTTCGGCCGCGTCGTCGGGGTTGAGCCGCTTGCGCAGCTCCGGGTCCTGGGTGGCGACGCCCACCGGGCAGCGGCCGGTGTGGCAGTGGTAGCAGTACCCGGCCTCGACGCCCATTTCCTTTTCGAAGTCGGCCTCGGGG
>JBFJWO010000382.1:0-5302 GCA_041623575.1 Gammaproteobacteria bacterium | reverse complement strand
TTCGCCGCCGAGGCTCTCGGCGGCCGCCTCCGCCGTCTGGCTGTCACGGTCCCACAAGGCCACGCGCGCGCCCGAGGCGACCAGTCGCTCGGCGACGGCGAAGCCTATACCCTGCGCGCCGCCGGTGATGACCGCGATGCGTCCGGCCAGATCGATCTCGTTCATGTGCACACCTCCCGATGCGCCAGGCTGATTCCAACGCCGGTGCAGCATACCGGACCCGGCCGCACGGTACACGGACAACGCACGACCGCGTGCCGGCAGGCGTTGGTCACAGGTAGGGCGAGAACAGTGCCGCCACGGCGTCGCGTACGCGCAGCGCCACACCCCGCCCGGCGGTCCGCTCGCGGCTTATCAGCGTTGCGCGCTCGAGGGTCGAGCGCAGGTGCTCGGCCAGCGCCGCGTTCAATTCGCGGCTGAACACCTCCACGCCGAGCTCGAAATTGAGCCGCAGGCTGCGCGGGTCGAGGTTGGTCGAGCCGACCAGCACGTAGTCGTCGTCCACCACCAGCGCCTTGGCGTGCGCGAACGGTGGCGGTTGCTCGTAGACGCGGATGCCGGCGCGCTGCAGCTCCCACAGGTTGTGGCCCAGCGCCCAGCGCACGAACGGCCAGTTGTTGTGGGCCGGGATCACCACGGCGACGTCGACGCCGCGCAGGGCGGCGCTCTGCAAGGCGCCCATCAGGGTGCGGTGCGGCAGGAAGTAGGGCGTCAGCGCCCACACCCGCTCGCGTGCCGCCGAGACCACGCCTTCGATCAGCATCGCCAGGTGGTCGAGGCGTTCGTCCGGCCCGTCGGGCACCACCCGGCACCGGCACGGGTGGCCGGCAGGCGTCGGTGCCGGAGAGGCGGGCGTCGGGGCGAGCGCGGCCCCGCCCATGTTGCGCCAGTCGTCTTCGAACACGTGGCGCAACGCGTGCACCACCGGCCCTTCGAAACGAAAATGCAGGTCGGTGGCCCGTCGGCGCGAGCCCGATTCGACCAGCTGGCGATCGCCGATGTTCATGCCGCCGGCGAAGGCGACGCGGTCGTCGACGATCAGCAGCTTGCGGTGATTGCGCAGGTTGACACTGAGGCTGGGCGGGAACAGGCGCAGCGGCATGAAGGTGCGGTACTCGAGTTCGGCGCGGCGCAGGCGTTTGAGGATCGAGGGCATGGAGTAGCGTCGCCCGACGTCGTCGATCAGCACCTTGACCGTGACCCCGCGCCGCCCGGCGTGGTCGCAGGCGGCGACGAACGTCTCGCCCGTGTGGTCGTTGTCGAAAATGAACGTCGACAGCAGGACTTCCCGGCTGGCACCGCGGATGGCGTCGAGCATCTGCGGAAACGCCTGCTCGCCGTTCACCAGCGGAACCACCCCGTTGCCGCCCACGACGTGCTGGCCGGTGACCCGCCAGCCGACACGCTCGAGCATCGGCATGTCCGGGACCGGCTCCGGCGTCTCGGGCAATGCGCCGTGCTCGGCCCACAGCGCCAGGCCCGGGCTGTGCTGCGCCTTGCGGTGCACGCGGTTGATGCCGAACACCACGTACAACGCAAAGCCCGCGAGCGGGAACAGGATCACCAGCCCCAGCCAGCCGAAGGCCGCACGCGAGTCGAGCTTGAACAGCAGCACGTGCAGCGCGGTGGCCCCGGCGATCGCCAGGTGGCCGAGCGCCAGCAGCGCAGCGAAGTGCTCGGCGAAGGTGACGCCGGTGCTCATGCGCGCGAGGTACCGGCCGCGCCCCGGCGGGGCGGCCGACTCAGGCGAAGGCCGGCATGACCTCGTCGATGAACAGTTCGAGGGAGCGTTTTTGTTCCTTGTGGCCGAGCAACATGCTGGCGTAGTAGGTGAAGTGGTCGACGCCGAGCGCGGCGTAGCGGTTGAGCTTTTCGATGACCTGCTGCGGGGTGCCGAACATCAGGTTGTCGTGCAGCATGCGCGGGTCGTACTCGTCGCGGTTGGCGAGGCTCGCGAGGTCCACCGCTTCGGGAAAGCCGTTGTGCACGCCGCCGAGGTTCTTGAACAGGTTCTCGAACTGCCCGAGCTGAGCCTGCGCCGCGCGTACCGGCATCTCCCACTGCTCGGGTCGCTCGTAGACGCAGGTGTGGCGCATCATCGCGAACAGCGGGCGCGCGCAGCCGGGGTTCTCCGCGAGTGCCGTGGCCAGGCGCCCGGCGTAGAGTTCGGCCTCCGACATCGGGCGGGTCAGCGGCCAGGACAGGATGTTGCAACCGTGCTTGACCGCGTAGTCGTAGGTGATCGGCGCGCGGGCCGCGACCCAGATCGGCGGGTGCGGCTGCTGCAGCGGCTTGGGGACGGCGGTCGAGACCGGGAACTGCCAGTACTCGCCCGCGTGTTCGTAGTCGCCGGCCCACAACGCTTTCACCGCCGGCAAAGACTCGTGCATGTAGCGCCAGCCGTCGGTCTGCTTGAGCCCGGCGTGCATGCGGTCGAACTCGCGCTGGTAGGCGCCCGAGCCGATGCCGAACTCGAGGCGACCGCCGCTGTAGAGGTCGCACAGCGCCGCTTCGCCGGCCAGGCGGATCGGGTGCCAGTAGGGCGCGACGGCGACCGCCGCGCCGAGGCGGATGCGCGAGGTGTGGGCCGCCCACCAGGTGAGGATCTGGAACGGGTTGGGCGCGATGGTCATCTCGAGCGCGTGGTGCTCCGCCGCCCAGGCGATCTCGAAGCCGCCGGCCTCGGCCATCTGCACCATCGCCAGCGTGTGCCGTTCGACCTCGCGCATGTCGGTGGCGGGCGACGGTCTCTCCATGTTGATGGCCAGCTGGAACTTCATCGACTCCTCGTCTCACCCGCGGCGGGTTGCGGCTGCGTCGGGCAAGGGTAGGAGATTCACCGCGCGATTGGTAGTGGGCGCACCGCGCCGGAGCGGGAACTTTCGCGTCGTTGCCCTGCCGGAGGTGGGGTGGCGGGGCGCGTTGCGCGCGCGACCGGCGCTGTCGGGGTATGATGTGCGCCCTGGCGCCGCGCGCCGCGTGCGCTGCCGGTCTGCCGGCGGGTCGAGAGGGTGAGTCGTCGCCCCGCCGCCGGGCTCCCAATCTGCTACGAGGAAACCCCATGAAAATCAGGATACTCACGGCGCTCGCCCTGGCGGTGTGCAGTGCCGCGGCCGTGGCCCAGACCGACACCCGGCTGGAAAGCGTGCTGCAGCGTTACAGCTACGGTCTCGGCCTGCAGGTCGGCCAGAGCCTGCGCCAGCAGGGGCTCGACGAGATCGACGCCGCGGCGCTGGCGTTGGCCATCGGCGACGTCCTGGCCGGCGCCCAGCCGCGGGTCACGCAGGACGAGATGCGCGCCGCCGTCGCCGAGTACCGCGAGCAACTGACGGCCCGGCGCACCGCCGCCGGCGAGCGCAACAAGGCGGCCGGCGCGAAGTTCCTGGCCGGTAATCGCGACCGCGACGGCGTGGTCGCGCTCGACAGCGGCGTGCAGTATCGCGTGGTCGAGACCGGGAGCGGCTCGCAACCGGTCGGCTCGTCCACGGTCATCGTGCACTACCGGGGCAAGCTGCTCGACGGCACCGAGTTCGACAGCTCGTTCCGGCGCGGCGAGCCGACCGAGCTCGGCGTCGGCCAGGTCATCCCCGGCTGGCAGGAGGCGCTCAAGCTGATGCGTGAGGGCGACCGGTGGGAAGTCTGGATCCCGGGCGACCAGGCCTACGGACCGCGCGGCGCAGGTCAGTCCATCGGGCCTCACGAGACCCTGCACTTCGAGATCGAGCTCATCGAGGTCAAGGGCGCGGGTTAGCGGACGTGCCCGTGCGCCGGTAAGCGAGGCGGCCGGCGCAGAGGCAGCGATACCATTGCGCCGCACCCGTGCGGCGTCGCCCGTGTTACGCACCACCGACACCCATCGTGCCTTCGAGGCGCTGGCGCGCGTGTATCTCGCGCGCCACCCCGAGATCGCGCACGCCTGGTGCCGGGTGCGCGGGTGTGACGGTGGACGCACCGATTTGGTGTGTTGGCCGCACACCGCGCGTGAGGTCTTCGCCTCGCTGACGCATTACCAGATCACGATCGGCAGCGCGGCCGGCGCCACCGATTTCGAAGACTTCGGCCGCGGTCTCGGCGACCAGGATCTCGCCGCGCAGGCGTTCGCCCGCTTCCTCGACCTGCTGAGCGCGAACGGCGTCGACGCCTGACGAACGCCCGGCGCCAACTGCTCCTTCCCGGCCTCGTCCCGGGCGCGACGCCAGGCTGAAACAATTGAAACCGCCCCGCGCCGCCCGCGACATCGGTGCGAAACGCCCCGCCTCGACAATGTCCGCCACCAACAACAGCGCGCCCGCGGGCGCGACCCTGGCGGAGGACTGGGCGCATGAACGCAGCGACACACCTGAACCCGGATCGGCAGTTCCTGCTCGAGCACATCGCGCTCGACAAGCGGATCGTGCGCGCCGAGGGGCACTACCTGTACGACGAAGCGGGCAGGGAATACCTCGACTGCCTGGCTCAGTACGGGGCAGTGCCGTTCGGGCACAACCCGGCATTCCTGTGGGAAGTGCTTAACGAAGTCCAGCGCGCGCGGGCGCCGTCCCTCGTGCAGCCACTGCTGTCACCGGCCGCGGAACGCCTGGCGAGCCGCCTCGTCGAGCTGGCGCCCGGGGACATGCACTACGTGACCTTCACCAACAGCGGTGCGGAGTGCGTGGAAGCGGCCATCAAGCTGGCCCGCGCCCGCACCCGCCGCCAGACCATCCTCGCCACCACCAGCGGCTTCCACGGCAAGACGCTGGGCGCGGTCTCGGCCACCGGCAACCCGCTCTACCGCGAGCCCTTCCGGCCCGACACGGGTGCTTTCGAGCACGTGCCCTTCGACGACCTGGCGGCGCTCGAGGCGCGCTTGCGCAAAGGCGGCGTGGCGGCGTTCATCGTCGAACCCGTGCAGGGTGAGGGCGGGATGCGCACACCCTCGCCGGGCTACCTCGGCGAGGCCTCGCGGCTGTGCCGCGAGCACGGCACCCTGTTCGTGCTCGACGAGGTGCAGACGGGCATGGGGCGCACGGGCGCGCTGTTCGCGGCCGAGCGCGAGCCCGGGCTGCACATCGACGTGCTGCTCTGCGCCAAGGCGCTCGGCGGCGGGCTGTTGCCGCTCGGTGCGATGCTGTGCCGCGAGAACGCGTGGAGCAGCGACTTCGGTCTCTACCACTCCTCCACCTTCGCCAACAATCACCTGACCTGTTCGGTGGGCCTGGCGGCGCTCGAGCGGGTGGTCGCCGACGGCGGCGCGCTGCTGGCGCACGTGCGCCGCGTCGGCGAGTACCTCGGCCAGCGCCTGGCGGCGCTGGTGGAGGCGTTC
>JBFJWO010000381.1:0-5318 GCA_041623575.1 Gammaproteobacteria bacterium | reverse complement strand
GCCAGCCACTTGGCGATCGCGTCGATCCCCGGTATCAGCAGCATGGCCGCGACCATCATCGCCAGCCCGCGGCTCAGGTCGGCCCGGGAAGCGTCGTCGCCGTAGGTCATCGAGGGTGGTTCCTGTCGGGCCCGGGCAGGTCGGGCGTGGCAGCCGCCGGCGCCTGCCGCTATAGTCCGGGGCAGCGCCGAATCCGCAGCGGAGCAACATCATGAAACGCGAGAGCTTTGCGCACTTCTACCTGACGCGAGTCGCGTTCGGCGAGGGCTGTGCCTGCGCCGACGCGGTGCGCGTGCGCGAACTCGACGCGCTGTCGCTCGCACGCCCCGCGCCCCGACACTTTCCGCTGCCGGCGCGGTTGCGGCGTATTGTGCACGCTGTGCGGGCGCTGTCGAGGGGCTACGGCGGGCGCCCTGCCACGGCCCCGGCGAGCAACCCCTGAGCGCCCGGTGCGCGCACATCCTCGCCGCGGCGCAAGGTGAACAACTCGCGGCGTTCGCACACACCGCGCAGCGCATGGCGCCCGAGCGTGCGCCAGCACCCCGGCACCGCCGCCGCGACCCGGTCGGAGACCACCAGGCGCACGCCGAAACGCTTGCACTGGGACTCGATCCGCGCCGCCTCGTTCGCCGCAGCGCCGATCACCGCGAACTCCAGCCGTGCGCCGGCACCGACGTTGCCGTAGACCACCTGGCCCACGTGCAGGCCGATGCCGTAATCGATCGTCTGGCGTCCCTGCTCGCGATAGCCGCCGTTGAGCACCTCCATGCGTACCATGGCCTCGCGGGCGGCGCGCACCGCCCGCGAGCACGCACGCCGTTCGGCGGCGGCGCTGACCCCGCGCAGGGGAAACATCGCCAGCGCGGCATCGCCGACGAAACGCACGATCTCGCCGCCGTTGTCGATCACCGCGCCGCCCACGCAGTCGAGGTAGTCGTTGAGGACCTCGAAGAACCCGGCGTGCCCGAGACGCTCGGCCAGCAACGTCGAGTCACGCATGTCGCAGAACCAGATCACCGCGCGCAGCTCTTCGCTGTCGCCACGGTGCACCGCCCCGCCCAGCACCCGCCCGCGCGTGTTGCGCCCGAGGTAGGTGTCCAGCAGGTTGCGGGAGGTTCGGCGCAGGGCGATGATCTCGGCGACCCGGCTGAGCGGTTCGCGCACCGTGTCGAGCGCCGCCAGCTCGTCCGGCGAGAAACCGCCGCGGCGGCGCGTCATCCAGGCCGCGACGTGGGTCTCGCCGCTGAGGAACGCCAGCGGCTGGAAGAGCGCCTCGCTGAAGCCGCCTCCGGCCGCCGCGCCGCGCAGGCGCAGCACGGTGCGCTCCGCCGCCGCGCGGTCGAACGCACTCTCGCGGTCGTCTCGGCAGGTGGCCGCGTAGCGCACTTCCGTGACTTCGACGGCACGCCCGGGGCGCCAGGTGAAGCACCCGCCATGCACCTTAGGGTGCAGCGTGGTGACGAAGACGCTCGCCTGCGCGAGTGCTACCCCTTCGCCGCGCAGGCGCTCCGCCAGCCCGGCGAGCACCTGCTCCGGACCAAGTGCACCTGGCGCCCCGGCGACCAGCCAGCGCGCGGCGCTGCCGGGCCCGATCGAGATTCGCTTGATGATCCGCACGTTTCGCACCCTGCCCCCTGCGATCGGGCAGTGTGGCTCGCGCCGGCCCGGGCGCGCCGTGGCAATCGCCACACCGCAAGCGCATGCCGGCCGGCCCCGTGAGCGACGCCTCGCCCGCCCCGGCGCTCGTCGTCCTCGCCGCCGGCGCGGCGCGACGTTTCGGCGGGCTGAAACAACTGGCCGCGGTGGGACCCGGCGGCCAGTCGCTGCTCGACTACGCCCTGTTCGACGCCGCGCGGGCAGGGTTTGCCGAGGGCGTGGTGGTGGTGGCACCGGGGCACGAGCACGCGTTTCGCCGGCACTTTTCGCAACAGGCCACGCCTCCCCTGCCCGTGCGCTACGTGGTGCAGGACCCGGCACAGCTGCCCGCCGGCGCCAAGCTCCCGGCCCGTGACAAGCCCTGGGGCACCGGGCACGCGTTGTATTGCGCCCTCGGCGCGCTGGCGCGCCCGTGCGTGGCGATCAATGCCGACGATTTCTATGGCCTCGACCCGCTCCTCGCGGCCGCCGGCTGGCTGCGCTCGACGCCCCCTTGCGAAGCCGCGGCCTGCACCGTGGCGATGGTCGGCTACCGGCTGGACGAGACGCTGTGGGCGGGCGGCGGTGTCTCGCGGGCGATCTGCGAAGTCGACGCCTCGGGCAACGTCCTCGATCTCGAGGAACTGCTGGAGGTCTCACGCGGCCCGGCGGGGATCACCGGGTGCTCGAGCAGCGACGGCGCGCCGCGGCAGCTGACCGGGTCCGAGACGGTGTCGATGAACCTGTGGGCGTTCCCCGCCGGCGCGGCAGGCCTGTTCGGGGACGAATTGAGCCGTTTCGTCGCGCACCACGGCAACGACCCGGCCGCCGAGTTCATGATCGGCCCGGCCGTGGCCGCCGCCCTGCGCCGCTCTCGCGCCCGGGTGCGGGTGCTGCGTGCCCCCGGCGAGTGCTTCGGACTGACCTTTGCGCACGACCTGGCGCGAGTGCGCGCAGCCATCGCCGCTCTGATCGAGCGCGGCCGCTACCCGCGGGACCTGGCATCGGGTGCCGGCGCCGGGCAGGGTCCGACGACCTGAGCGCGCCGCGATGCCCGTTCGTCCATCTGCTACTATCGAGCAGGCAACACCCGACAACAGCGCGGCGACGCCCCTGCGGCGGCACGAGAAACGCCCGCAACAAACGGAGGCCACCCATGATTCGCCTGACTACACGCCTGCTGGCCGTCGCCGGCCTGCTCGCCGCCACGCTGGGGCCGGCTGCCGCGGCCGGAACCGTGGTGCTCTACACCGCTCACAATCAAGCCATCGTCGATGCGCTGGTGCCGATGTTCGAAGCCGACACCGGCATCAAGGCGGAGGTGATCAAGGCCGGCTCGGGCGACATCATCAACCGCGTGATCGCCGAGCGGAACAACCCGCGCGGTGACGTGATCTGGAGCATCGGCGGGGAGCAGCTCGAAGCGAGCCCCGACGTGCTCGCGCCCTACACGCCGGCCGAGGTCGACAAGATCGACCCGGTGTTCATGGTCGGCACCAACTGGCTGCCCTACACGGCGATCGTGAACGTGTTCATCGTCAACACCGAGAAACTCGCCGCCAGTGCCTACCCGAAGAAGTGGACCGACCTCGCGCGGGCGGACCTCAAGAACCGGATCTCCTCGGCGCGCGCCGACAAATCCGGCTCCTCCTACATGCAGCTGGCGACCGTGCTCACCATCTACGGCGTCGAACGCGGCTGGCAGGTCTACGCCGACATCATGAACAACTTCGCCCTGTCGGGAAGCTCGAGCGCCGTGCCGCGCTTCGTCAACGACGGCGAGGCGGTGGTGGGCGTGACCCTCGAGGACAACGCCTACAAGTACGTACAGGGCGGCGGCCCGGTCGCGATCGTCTACCCGGAGGACGGCACGGTGGCGGCCCCGGACGGGATCGCGCTGATCAAGAACGGCCCCAACCCGGCCAACGCCAAGCGGTTCATCGACTGGGCACTGTCGAAGAAGACCCAGGAGGTCCTGGTGCAGGAGATGGGCCGGCGCCCGGTGCGCATCGACGTCAAGGCGAGCGGCGACCTGCCGCCGGTGAGCTCGTTCAAGGTGGTGCCCTACGATTTCGCCTGGTCGGCATCGAACAAGGACGCGTTCCGCAAGAAGTGGCAGGAACTGCTGATCAACCGCTAGCAGCTTGTCCAGCCACGGTCGCACGGCGCGGGGCATGGAGGCCCCGCTGGCGGCGGGATCGCCGGCGCGTGCGAGCCTTCTGCGCGCCCGCTCCTGCCTGCCACGTCCCCGGCCTGCGCCGCAAGAGCACGCTGTAACCGCACACGCGCCGGGCGCGGTGCGCGTGCACCTGCCAGCCCCCGACCCGTTCCCGCCATGGCCGCGCTGAGCCTCGAAGCGCTCAGCAAGGCCTACGGCAGCGCCACGGCACTGGCCGACGTCAGCCTGGCGATCGACTCGGGCGAGTTCTTCACCCTGCTCGGCCCGAGCGGCTGCGGCAAGACGACGCTGCTGCGCACCGTCGCCGGCTTCATCCGCCAGGACGCCGGGCGCGTGCTGATCGACGGGCGCGCGGTCGACCGCGTGCCGGCGCACCGGCGCGACACCGGGATGGTGTTCCAGGACTACGCGGTGTTCCCGCACCTGAGCGTGGCCGAGAACGTAGCGTTCGGGTTGCGCAACCGCGCGCTCGGCAAGGCCCAGATCCGCGAGCGCGTGGCGCAGGCGCTGGCCAGCGCGCGCCTTTCCGACTACGCCGCGCGACTGCCGCACGAACTGAGCGGAGGCCAGCAACAGCGGGTCGGGCTCGCACGCGCCATGGTCATCCGCCCGCAGGTGCTGCTGATGGACGAACCGCTGTCCAACCTCGATGCCAAGCTGCGCCTGGAACTGCGCGAGGAGATCCGCGACATCCAGCGCGAGCTCGGCATCACCACCCTTTACGTCACGCACGACCAGGAGGAAGCGCTGGCGGTGTCGGACCGCATCTGCGTCATGCGCGACGGTCACGTGCAGCAGACCGGCAGCGCGTGGGACATCTACAAGCACCCGGGCACGCGCTTCGTGGCGGAGTTCGTCGGCAGCATGAACGTGCTGCGCCCGCCTTTCGGCGAGCTGGCGGGGACGGCATCCGCGACGCTTTCGACGCTGCTCGCGCGCGCCGCCGCCGGCGAGGTCGTCGCCGCCATCCGCCCGGAGGACGTGCTGCTGCCGGGCGACGGCGCGACGCCCGACAGCGCTTGCCTGAGCGGCGAGGCGCGGGTGCTGAAGATCACGTTCACCGGGCGCGAAGCCCAGCTGCAGCTGCGCAGGGCAAGCGGCGAGGATTATCTCGCGAGCGTCGCCAAGCCCGCTCGCGAGACCCTGCAGCGCACCGGCGACAACGTGCGTACCGCACTGCCGCTCGCGAGCCTGCTGTTCTTCGACGCGGTCTCGGGCGAACGCGTGGCGGCGGAAGACTGACGCGTGCGAATTGCTTACGCCCGCCCGGGGGTGTGGACCGTGGTGGTCGCGCTGGGTGTGGCGATCATCGCGCTGCTGCTGGTCTACCCGCTGTTCAAGGTCTTCCTGGCGAGCTTTCTCGACAACGACACCGGTGCGGTGACGCTCGCCAACTACACCCAGGTACTCGGCCACCGCTACTACCGGGGCGCGCTCTACAACAGCCTGATCGTGGGCTTCGGCGGGATGCTCGGCGCGACGCTGCTCGGCGTCCCGCTCGCCT
>JBFJWO010000380.1:0-5324 GCA_041623575.1 Gammaproteobacteria bacterium | reverse complement strand
GGCGACGGGGCGTTCGCCGAGCGGGAGTTCTTTCTCACCGTCGAGAGCGAGCCGCCCGTGTTCACCACGCAGCCGGTCGAACGCGCCGTGGAAGGGCAGGCATACCGCTACGAGATCGGCGTGACCGACCCCGACCCCGGCGACAGGCTGGAGATCGGCGCGATCGGTCCGGCGTGGCTGAGGCTGACTCTCGGCGAGGGGACTGCGGTGCTGAGCGGGCAGCCCGGCGTGGCGGACATCGGCGAGCACCCGGTGGTGCTGACCGTGACGGACTCCGCGGGCCTGAGCGTCGAGCAGCGTTTCGTGGTCACGGTGATCGACGGCAACCTGCCGCCGGTGGCCGTTGCCGGCCCGGATCGGAGCGTCCGCCCGGGTGCCGCGTTCGCGCTGCCCAGCGCCGACTCTTACGACCCGGACGGCGAGATCGTCTCGCTGATCTGGACACAGCTCGCCGGGACTCCCGTCCTCGATGCGTTCTCCGCGGTGCTGGCCGCGCCGCGCCTCACCGCGCCCGCCGCGGTGCCGGGAGGCGAGGCGCTGGTCTTCGAACTGACGGTGACCGACAACGAAGGCCGTTCGGCGAGCGACCGCGTCATCGTCAACGTCACCGACGCCAACCTCGCCCCGCGCGCCGATGCCGGCCCCGACCGCACGGTGATCCTCGCCACCGATCCGGGGTCCAGCGTCACGGTGACCCTCGACGGCGGCGGCTCCTTCGACCCGGACGGGTCCATCGCGGGCTATGCGTGGAGCCAGCGCTCGGGGCGCACGGTGAGCCTGGTTGGCGCCGGCACCGCGATCGCCGAGTTCACCGCGGGCGCGCCCGGCCAGTTCGAGTTCGTGCTGGTGGTGACCGACGACGGCGGCCTGCAGTCCTCCGACCGTGTGCTGATCGCCGTCAGCGACACCCACCTGGCACCGTCGGTGAGTATCGACGGCCCGCTCGAGCCCGCCGAGGAAGGCACGACCGTGAGCCTGCGCGCCGAGGCCAGCGCCGACGGCGGCGCCACCATCGAGTCGTTGCGCTGGCGCCAGCGGGCCGGCCCGCCGCTGACGCTGTCGTCGGCCGTCGCCGACACGGTGACGTTGGTCGTCCCGCCGATCGCCGCGATGACCGAGATCGAGATCGAACTGACAGCGACCGACAGCGACGGGTTCTCGGCGAGCGCCACGCTCACGGTGGCCGCGATCGACAACGCGATCGCCGGCTACCCGGATGACGCCTATACCTTTTTCGCCGCTGACGCCGCCGGCGTGCGCCACGCCCTCGGCCTTCAGGTCGGGGGCAGCGCCGGGGCCCTGGTGTCGCTCCTCAGCGACGGGGCGAACATCCCGCTCGCGGGCATCCAGCGCCCGGCGCAGATGCCGTTCGGACTGGCCGAGTTCCGCTTCCGTGGCGAGGTGGGCGGCGCGGTCGAGCTGACGGCGCTGTTCCCGCAGGCCGTGCCCCCGGGCTTCGGCTACTTCCTGTTCGACCCGGCGCTCGGCTGGATCGATGCCTCGGGCTCGAACGCCGTGCTTGCGGGCGCTTCCGCCGCCGATCCCACGCGCCTGCAGATGACCGTGGTCGACGGGGGCGCCGGCGACAAGGACGGCGCCGTGGACGGCAAGGTCGTGGTCCTCGGCGGGCTGGCGCTGTCGCTGGTGCAGGAGGCCGGCGCGCCAGCGGCGGCGCAGAACACCGGCTCGAGCGGTAACGCCACGGGGTTCGAGCTGGCGTTGCTGCTCGCCCCGTGGTTGTATCGGCGGGCGACGCGCCGCTGCCGCGTTCGTCGCAACCCGCGGCGTCGCTAGGCGCCCGGGGCCGCCGCGCCTCGGGCGGGCTCGATGTCTCGCGCCGGCGCGCTGCTCGCGCTGACCGGGATCGGTATCGCCTGGGGCGCCACCATCCCGCTGACCAAGATCGCCGTGTCCAGCGGCCATCGCCCGCTCGGCCTGATCTTCTGGCAGTTGCTGTTTTCCGCGGCGGTGCTCGCCGTCGTCGCCCTGCTGCGCCGCCTCCCGCTGGCGCGCACGCCGAGCGCACTGCGCCACTACCTCGTGATCTGCGTGCTCGGCACCCTGCTGCCGAACACCGTTTCCTATCTCGCGATCGCGCGCCTGCCGGCCGGCGTGATGGCCATCGTGATCGCCTCGGTGCCGATGTTCGCGCTGCTGATCGCGCTCGGGCTGCGCGTGGAGACGCTGGTCGCGCGGCGGTTGCTCGGGGTCCTCGCGGGGGCGGCGGCGGTGGTGCTGCTGAGCGCGCCGGAGGCCAGCCTGCCGGACCCCGGCCAGGCCGGTTGGGTGCTGCTCGCCCTGCTCAGCCCGCTGTGCTACGGCGCCGAGGGTAACTACCTGGCGCTCAAGACCCCGCGCGGCCTCAATCCCATCGTGAGCCTGCTCGGTGCCTGCCTGGTGGGCGCCGTGCTGGCGGCGCCGCTGGCCTGGCTGAGCGACAGCTGGGTGGACCTGTCCGGGCGCTGGGACGCGCCCGAGCGCGCGCTGCTCGCGTCGTCGCTGTTTCACGCGCTCGCCTACACCGGCTACATCTGGCTGGTGGGCGCGGCCGGCGCTGTCTTCGCCAGCCAGATCGCCTACGTGGTGACGCTGGCGGGGGTGCTGCTGAGCGCCGCGGCGCTGGGCGAGGCCTATTCGTCCTGGGTGTGGGCGGCGCTGGCGCTGATGATCGCAGGCCTGGCGCTGGTGCGCCCGGTTCACGGGCGGGCGTGACAGCGATACCGCCGGGCGGGACGGCGGTCGCTGTCCGGCACCTCGGGTTACACTAGGCGTTTTACGCAACACGACCGAGCCCATGGATGCAGCCAGCCCCCGTGTAAGAGACCTCGCCGCGTCACCGGCGCCCGCCGCCGGCGAAACGACCTTCGACCTCGGCGCCCCCGAGTGGTACCTGAACCGGGAACTGACCTGGCTGCAGTTCAACCGCCGGGTGCTGCACGAAGCCCAGGACCCGCGCACGCCGTTGCTCGAGCGTGTGAAGTTCCTGGCCATCACCAGCACCAACATCGACGAGTTCTTCATGAAGCGCATCGGCGGGCTGATGCAGCAGGTCGGCGCGGGCTTCCAGGAGCGCACCGTCGACGGGCGCACGCCCACCGAGCAGATCGACCAGTGCCACGCCGAGATCGTCGACATCAAGCAGCAGCAGTCCGGGCTGCTGCAGGAACTGCTGGTGGAGCTCGCCGAGCAGGGCATCCGGATCGCGCGTTACGGCGACCTCGACGACGCGCAGCGCGAGCAGGTGCGCGAGCACTACGTCAAGAACGTCTTCCCGCTGATCACGCCGCTCGCCATGGACCCGGCGCACCCGTTCCCGTTCATCTCCAACCTGTCGCTGAACCTGCTCGTGACCATCGAGAACCCGGGCACCGACAACCCCTCGCTGGTGCGCATCAAGGTGCCGGTGGGCGGCGGCATCGCGCGTTTCGTGCCGATCCAGGCCGACGCCCTGTTCGTGTCGATCGAGGAGGTCATCGCCAACAACCTCGATCTGCTGTTCCCGGGGGTCACCATCCAGTCGTGCGAGCTGTTCCGCCTGACGCGCAACGCGGTGACGGAGAAGAGCGAGGAGAGCGCGCACGACCTGCTGGAGCTGATCGAGTCGGAACTTCGCGAGCGCAAGTTCGCCGAGATCGTGCGCCTCGAGGTGTCACCGGGTGTGTCGCCCGCCCACCGCGGGATGCTGGCCGCGGAACTCGACCTCGACGAGGAAGTGGACGTCTTCGAGGTGCCGGGCCTGATGGCCAAGCGCGACCTGTTCCAGATCGCCGCCATCAACCGCCCGGAGCTGCACGACCCGCCCCATCATCCGCTGGATCACCCGCGCATCGCGGCGGCGTCGAACCTGTTCCACGACTTGCGCGACCACGGCCCGATCCTGCTGCAGCACCCCTACGAGAGTTTCGCCACCTCCGTGGAGCGCTTCCTGCGCGACGCGAGCCGCGATCCGAAAGTGCTGGCAATCAAGATGACGCTCTACCGCACGGCGTCGGAGTCCAACATCATCCGCTACCTGATCGACGCCGCGCAGAACGGCAAGCTGGTCGCGGCGGCGGTGGAACTCAAGGCGCGCTTCGACGAGTCGGCGAACATCCGCTGGGCGAACCACCTGGAAGAGGCGGGAATCCACGTTTCCTACGGCGTGCTGGGGCTCAAGACCCACTCCAAGGTGGTGTTCGTGGTGCGCCGGGACTTCGACGGGCTCAGGCGCTACGCCCACATCGGTACCGGCAACTACCATGCGGGCACGGCGCGCATCTACAGCGATCTCGGCGTGCTGACCGCCGATCCCGACATCGGCGCCGACCTGACGGAACTGTTCAACTACCTCACCACCGGCCAGGTGCCCAAGCGCAAGTACCGCAAGCTGCTGCCCGCCCCGAAACTGCTCAAGCCCGCGCTGCTGGACAAGATCCGGCGCGAGATCGATTGGCAGGCAAAGGGCGAGGGCGGCTTGATCCAGCTCAAGATGAACGCGCTCGAGGACGCTGACGTGACGCGCGCGCTCTACGAGGCGAGCCAGGCCGGGGTGCGCGTCGACCTCATCGTGCGCGACACCTGCCGGCTGCGCCCGGGGATCGCGGGACTGTCGGACAACGTGCGCGTGATCAGCATCGTCGGCCGGTTTCTCGAGCACACGCGGATATTCTATTTCCGCAACGGCGGCGAGCAGGAGGAGTACCTGATCGGCTCCGCCGACTGCATGAAGCGCAACCTCGAGAGCCGCGTCGAAGTCGTCGTCCCGGTGGATACGCCCGCGCTGCGCGAGCAGTTGCGTGAGTTCATCGACGTGCAGCTGAACGACCAGCGCAGCGCCTGGGACATGCGGAGCGACGGCAGCTACGTGCAGCGCCAGCCGAGCGATGCGGAGAACCAGCCGGGTTGCCAGGTCGAGCTGATCCGCCTGGCCGAGAAGCGCCGCAAGAAGTGGTCCAAGCCGCGCAAGAAACACAAGCGCGGTCGCGGGCGCTGAGCCGGCCTAGTCGGGCTTCCAGGGCGAGGCGCGCAGCCACTCGAGGAGTTCGTCGAGCGCCATCGGCCGGGCGAAATGATAACCCTGGCCGACGTCGCAGCCGAGCGCCCCCAGGGCCTGCAGCGCGCCCCCGTCCTCGATGCCTTCGGCCACCACCGACATGTCGAGATTGTGGGCGAGGTCGATCACCGCGCGCACGATCTGCTCGTCTTGCGGGTTCTGCGTCATGTCGGCGACGAACGACTTGTCGATCTTGAGCTCGGCGACCGGCAGCTCGCGCAGGTAGGCGAGCGAGGAGTAGCCGGTGCCGAAGTCGTCGATCGCGAGCTTGACGCCCTGCGCGGCGAGCGCG
>JBFJWO010000379.1:0-5335 GCA_041623575.1 Gammaproteobacteria bacterium | reverse complement strand
CTCAGGTCTTCCTCGAGTGTTTCGACCTTGAGACCCTGGTGGCTGGCCGCGAGCTGCTGGGCGGTGGGCCAGTAGGGGCTCGAGGCACGCACCGCGATCGTGCGCCCGGCCAGGTGTTGTTGCTCGCTGATTTCGTCGCCGGCCCGTTTCAGGACCACCTGGCGCGCGTGCATCACCGGCACCGTGAAATCGATCAGCGCCTTGCGGGTGTCGGTGATGGCGAGCTTGGTGGCGATTACGTCGCCGCGCCCTTCGGTCAGCGCGGGGATGAAATCGGCCTCGCGGCTGACGAACACGACCACCGGCTCGAGCCCCATGTCGCGTGCGAACTCCGTGGCGTAGCGCAGCTCGAAATCGCCGATCGACCCGCCGCGCGGCAGGTAGTTCGACTCCACGGCCTCGTTCAGCAGCAGGATTCGCAGCTTGCCGCGGGCCCGCAGGGCGTCCAGGTCGCCGGTCTCGGTGTACGCCTGCGCCTGCCCGTCAACCGCGCCGTCGGCGCGCGGCTCGCGGTCCGTGCTCCCGCAGGCGAGCAGCGCGGCGGCGCCGAGCAGGGCGAGGGTGCGGCAGCGGCCGAGCGCTGAGCAGTAAGGGTGGGGCGGGCGCGACATGTTGTTCTCGGTAGCAGGATCGATACCATTGTTGTTCGGACGCTCACCGGGCACCTTACCGCTATTGCTCTTCCACGGGAAGCGCGCCCGCCGCGCTTGAAAACGCCGGCCAAGGCCCAACCTGCCGTTTCATTGCCCGGGCGACCGAGCCGGCTGACCCCTTCGAGGAGCAACGAACCATGGCCATGATCCGCCTTCAGAACCGCCCTGCCGCACAGCGATCGCGCGACCCCGCCAGCCCCTGGACCCCGCGCGTCGACATCCGCGAACTGCCGGACAAGTACGTGTTGCTCGCCGACGTCCCCGGGGTCGATCCCGGCGACCTGAGCATCACCACGCAGGGCGACGTGCTGATCGTTGCGGGGACGCGCGAGTCCGACGAAGAAGCTGCAGGGGGCCGCGGCTATCGGTGCCGGGAGCGCGCCCGCGGCAGCTTCGAGCGGCGCTTCTCGCTCCCCGAGGCGGCGGACGCCGCGCGCATCACCGCCCGTGCCCGCGCCGGCGTGCTGAGCATCGAGATCCCGAAGGCCGAGCGTGCGCTCGCACGGCGCATCGAGGTGACGCACTGAGCCGGGCGATGCGTGAGGAACCGCGAACGGGGCGGACCTGCGCCCCGTTTTCTTGTAGGGTCCGGCCATGAGCACCGCCCCGCGACCCCTTTCGCCACGCCTTTCCACGGCGCCCTTGCCGGCCATGCTGGCGGCTCTCGCGCTGCTCCTGCCGAGCGCGCCGGCGGCGGGCGCGTTGCCCGCGGACGTGCCGACCCTGGCGCCCATGCTCGAGCGGGTCACGCCGGCGGTGGTCAACATCGCGACCCGCGGCAGCGTCACCGTCACCGGCCCCAGCCTGTTCGACGATCCCTTCTTTCGACGATTTTTCGACGTTCCGCGACGGCGCCGCGAGCGCGAGACGCACAGTCTCGGCTCGGGCGTGATCGTCGACGCCCAGCGCGGCTACCTGCTCACCAACCACCACGTGGTCGAGGGCGCCCGCACCATCACCGTGACCCTGGTGGACGGGCGCGAGCTGGCCGGCGAGCTGGTCGGCGCGGACCCGCAGTCCGACGTCGCCGTGGTTCGGGTGCCGGCCGAAGGGCTGACGGCGCTGCCGCTGGGCGACTCCGCGCGCCTGCGGGTCGGGGACTTCGTGGTCGCGATCGGCAACCCGTTCGGGCTGGGCCAGACCGTCACCTCGGGTATCGTCAGCGCGCTCGGGCGCAGCGGCCTCGGCATCGAGGACTACGAGGACTTCATCCAGACCGACGCCTCGATCAACCCCGGCAACTCGGGCGGTGCGCTGGTCAACCTGCGCGGTGAGCTCATCGGCATCAACACTGCCATTCTCGGTCCCAACGGCGGCAACATCGGAATCGGCTTCGCCATTCCGAGCAACATGGCACAGGAGATCATGCGCCAGCTGCTAGAGCACGGTGAAGTGCGCCGCGGCAGCCTCGGCGTCAGCGTGCAGGAACTGACGCCGCGGCTCGCGCGCGCGTTCGGTATCGACACCACCGCGGGCGTCGTCGTCTCACGGGTCGAGGTCGACTCACCGGCCGACCAGGCGGGCTTGCGTCCCGGCGACGTGGTGCTCGAGCTGAACGGACGGCGCATCGTCAACGCCGCGACCATGCGCAACGCCATCGGTCTGCTCAGGGTCGGGCAACGGGTTGCGGTCAGGGTCGTGCGCGACGGGCGCGAACACACGCTCGAGGCCACCATCGGCGAACCGCGCCTCAAGTACACCGACGGCGGCAGCTACTCGCGTCACCTTGCAGGCGCCCAGCTGGTGGAGCAGGACCTGACCAGCGGGCGCCGCGTCGTGGTGGTGGCCGACGTGGAGCCGGGCAGCCCGGCGGGGCAGGCGGGGCTGCGTCCCGGCGACCTGCTGCTCTCGGTCAACCGTCGCGAGATCCAGTCGCTGGAGCACCTCGCGCAGGCCGTGCCGCGCCCCAACGATCCGCTGCTGCTCAATCTGCAGCGCGGGCGCTCGGCGCTGTTCGTGTTGCTGCAGTAGCGGGCTCGACGGCTGTTCCACATACGTCGCCAGAAGCTAAACTGCCCGCATGGCCAAGCTGACCCATTTCAATCGCAAAGGTGAGGCGCACATGGTCGACGTGGGCGCCAAGGACGTTACCCACCGCATCGCCGTCGCTGGCGGCGAGATCCGCATGCAGCCCGAGACCCTGGCGCTGATCGTGAGCGGCGGGCACAAGAAAGGCGACGTGCTCGGCATCGCCCGCGTCGCCGGCATCATGGCGGCGAAGAAGACCCACGAGCTGATTCCACTGTGCCACCCGCTCGCGCTCACTCACCTCGAGGTCGAGTTCGAGCCGCGCCCGGGCGAGAACCGGGTGCTGTGTCAGGCGCGCGCGGAGACGCGCGGGCAGACCGGCGTCGAGATGGAGGCGCTGACCGCCGTGCAGGTCGCGCTGCTCACGATCTACGACATGTGCAAGGCGGTCGACCGCGGCATGCAGATGCACAACATCCGCCTGCTGGAGAAGGATGGTGGGAAGTCGGGGCGGTATACGGCTGAATAAGACGGTGGTGGAACAGCTGGAATGGGACAGTCCTCTCTGAGGCCTGTCCCCGGCGGCGGCCTCCGCGGGTGGTGATGGAAACCAACGGCGGCCACTGCGCGGGGACAGGCCTCAAAGAGGCCTGTCCCCTTCCGGCTGTTCCAATAACCTCACTAAGCGCTAGGAACGCCGCCACATCACCGGAAACCAGTCCTGGCGCAGCGGCTCGCCGTCGTGCTGATCAATCCCGGGATAAGGGGGTGAAGTCTCGCCGGCGCGCGTGCAGTAGACCATGTCGTCGCCGAGCCAGCGGGTGGAGAAGGCGCGGCGGCGACGCCTGACCTCGGCCGCGGCCGAACCGTGCAGGGTGCGAAAATGAAACAGCACCGCATCGCCCGGGGCCAGCCCCCAGCTGAGCACCGTATGTTCGCGCCGCAGGGTCTCGGCGTCGGGTACGTCGCGCAGCGCCGGATCGTCGTGGGCAAAATTCCGGCCCGCGATGAAATCACGCGGAAAAAACAGCTCCGCCCAGCGATGCGAGCCGGACACGAACTGCACTGAGACGTCCGGCGCGATGTCATCCAGCGCAATGTAGATGGAAACGTTCTGGTGCCCGTCGACGCAATAGTAGGGCAGATCCTGGTGCCACGGCGTCGCTGTCTGCGTGCCGGGCTCCTTGACGAAGGCGTGATCGTGAAACAGCTGCGCGTGTTGCGCGCGCATGAACTGCCCGGCCATGGCGGCGGCCACCGAGCGCTCGACGAAGGCGCGGTACTCGGGAATGCGCTGCCAGTTGCAGTAGCTGTCGAAGAAGCGTCCGGGCTCGCCCGCGCGCACGCTCTCGCAGGGAAAAGCATACGCCTCGGGCTCGTGCAGGTTGCGTTCGAGGCCCGTACGCAGTGGCTCGACCCAATCGTCGAAGGCGTTGCGCAACAGCGCCACGCCGTCGCGCGCGTAGGCCGCCACCGCTTGAGGATCCGCGACGTAGTCCGGCACCGACGCCGGCGGCCGGTAGTGCGGCTCGATCAGCCACGGCACCGTGACCGCGTTCATCGCCCCGCCGCCAGGCGCATGGCGCCGAGCACGTTTGCGGGCGCCAGCTCGGCTTCGGCCCAGACCGGGGCAGGCGCAACGCCGCGCTCCAGCCGAGGTAGCTCGGTGCCGAAGTCGAATGACCGGGTGTCGAGCAGGTGCGAGGGCACGACGTTCCGCAGCGCGGTGAAAATGCTCTCGGCGCGCTGCGGATGCGATCGCCGCCACTCGGCCAGCATGGCCTTGATCTGCTTGCGCTGCAGATTTTCCTGCGAGCCGCACAGGTTGCAGGGGATGATCGGAAAGTCCCGGGCGTGCGCGTAACGCGCGATGTCGCGCTCGGCGCAGTAGGCCAGCGGGCGAATCACCACATGGCGGGCATCGTCGCTCAGCAGGCGCGGGGGCATCGCCTTGAGCCTGCCGGCGAAGAACAGGTTGAGAAAGAAGGTCTCGACGATGTCGTCGCGGTGATGGCCGAGCGCGATCTTGGTGGCGCCGAGCTCGGTGGCCGTGCGGTAGATGATGCCGCGACGCAGGCGCGAGCACAGCGAGCAGGTAGTCTTTCCGGCCGGCACCTTGTCCTGCACGATCGCGTAGGTGTCCTCGGTGACGATACGGTAGGAAATCCTCTGCGCCTCCAGATAGCGCGGCAGCACGTCGGCGGGAAAGCCGGGCTGCTTCTGATCGAGGTTCATGGCGATCAGCTCGAAGTCCACCGGCGCGCGCTCGCGCAATCGCCGCAGGATATCGAGCAGGGTGTAGGAGTCCTTGCCGCCGCTCAGGCACACGAGCACGCGGTCGCCCGCCTCGATCATGCCGAAGTCGGCGATGGCCTTGCCGGTCAGGCGCTGCAGGCGTCGCTGCAGGCGCTTTGAATTGGTCGAGTCAGTCATGGCGCGCATGGTAGCAGCTGCCCAGGTCAGTTGCCTGGGCCCAGTCCACCACGCCACGTAGGCAGGACTGTGCAGTGCAGGTACCATGCGCGCCATGACGATCAAGGTAGCCCTGCACCATCACACCGAGTATCGCTACGACCGGGCGGTGGCGCTCGCCCCGCACGTGATCCGCCTGCGCCCGGCGCCGCACTCGCGTACTCCCGTGAGCGCCTACTCGCTCAAGGTGCTGCCCGAGAAGCACTTCGTCAACTGGCAGCAGGATCCGTTCGGCAACTGGG
>JBFJWO010000378.1:0-5343 GCA_041623575.1 Gammaproteobacteria bacterium | reverse complement strand
GGCGCACTCGCCCACCGGGTAGGGCGAGCCGTCGCGCCGACGGTGGTGGATCAACTCGTGCATCTCGCGCCCGAGCAACTCCGCCTCGTCGGTGTAGCCGAGCAGGTGCACGCACGCCGGGTTGGCGAACGTGCAGCGATGGTCCCGGTCGAGCCCGTAGATCGCCTCGGCCGTGTTGTCGAGCAGTGCGCGCAAGCGTCGCTGGGTGTGGTCCCGTGCCGCGGTGCGCTCGTCCAGGCGCCGGGTCAGGCGTTGCAGCGCCGCGGCAAGAACCGTGACTTCGTCATCGGCGTTGCCTGCGGTGTCGGAGCGGGGTTCCTCGCGGGCCAGTGCGGCGGCCGTTTCGCTCAACGACTGCAACCGGCGGGTGAGGAAGCGACCGGTAGCGAGGCCGATCAGGGCGATGACGACGAGCAGCGGCAACGCGACCTGCAGCGCGAGGGTACGTGCCTCGTTGGCCGCGGCAATGGACTCCTCCGCGGAGAACTGCACGGCGAGTCGCCCGAGCGGGCCGGATTCACCCGTGATGCCGCGCTCGCGCCAGTAGCGCGCGGCCGTGTCGCTCAGCAGCGGCGCTTCGGCCCCGAGCAACCTGGCGTCGGTGCCGGCCACCACGCGGTTGCGATCGTCGACCAGCAGCACGGCACGGGCGTGCGAGCCGGCCAGTCCCTCGCGCAGGAACCCCTGGTAGTCGCGGTACTCGCCGGTGACCAGGGCGGGCACTGCCAGTTCGCCCAGCAGCGCCATCAGCGTGCGTTCGGTGCGCGCGAGCCGGCTCTCGCTGTGCGCCGTGAAGTGGGCCTGGGTTTGCCACAGGACCACCCCCACCAGCAGCAGCTGCGCGACGACGACGAGGAGCGCGATCCGGTAGCGAAGCGCCATGACTCAGCGGTCCCCGAGGGACTCCAGCACGTCGCGGGTGCGATCGTAGTCGCGTTCGTCGACGTCGCGCAGCGCGCGCATGCCGATGCCGGCCAGCAACAGGCGCCCGCCCGGCGTTCGATTCCACGACAACAGCAGCTCTCTCAGCGCCTGGCGCTCGGCACCGGGCAGGCGGGCATGGGCCGCGAACACCGCGGCCGGCACGGGCGCGGTTACGGCGATCACTCGAAAGCGCGCCGGCGATGTCTCGCGAAAGGCACGCAACGGCCCCAGGGCGGTGGCGCAGGCGCTGGCCCTCGCGATAACCACCTGGTGCAGGCACGAGTCATGGCTGAGGGTGTGGAACAAGGTGACGGCCCGCCCGTCGAACAATCCCTGTGCGCGAAGTTCCGCCCGCACCAGCCGGCTGACCACGGTGCGCTCCGGCGGCAGCGCCAGGGTGCGTCCGCGCAGGTTCGCCAGGTTCGGGACGGTGCTGTCCTCGCGCACGATCACGAGGCCGCGAATCGACTCGCTGTTGCGCACCAGCGCAAGGTAACCATGACGGTCGTGAGCCCGCACGTATTGAAAGGGATTCACGAACAGGATGTCGTACTCGCCCGCGGCCAGTCGTGCTTCGAACCCTTCGAGGGTGGATCGGGTGCGTACCTCCACCGACCTGTCGAGGGTGAGGGCGAACTCGCGGGCCAGCGGGCCGAACAGGCGCTCGATGCGGGCCGCAGAGAGGTAGGGGAAGACGCCGAACACGTACCCGGGCGCGGCCGCTTGCCCGCCCGCCGGGCCTTGGGCCACGCTCGCGAGCAGGCCGAGCACGACCCCGAGCGGTGTGGTGCGCCGGCTGCCGCGGGCCCGCGGCGCGCCTCGGGCGGCATTCGCAGTTGCGCTCAATCGCTCGCTCCGTTACCCGTATCCGTTCGCCGCCGCGCCTTGTCCAGCGCGCGCAGTATAGCCCACGGGGCCGGCGAACGCAGACGCCGGGTCGGCTATAATCCCGCTCTTTTGCGCTCCGGGAGATCGCGTTGACCCGCCTGCACGAACACCTGTCCGCCCATCGTTTCGTCGTCACCAGCGAACTGAATCCGCCCAAGGGCATCGATCTCGGCGCGCTGCTCGACAAGGCGCGCATGCTGAACGGGTGCGTGGACGCGTTCAACGTGACCGACTCGGCCGGGGCACACATGGCCATGGCGCCGATCGCCGCCTGCCGCGTGCTGATGGAGCAGGGCGTGGAGCCGATCCTGCAGCTCACCTCGCGCGATCGCAACCGGATCGCGCTGCAGGCCGACATGCTCGCGGCGGCGGCGCTCGGGGTGGAGAACCTGCTGGTCATGGGTGGCGACCCGCCGCGCAACGGCGATCACCCCGAGGCCAAACCGGTGTTCGATCTCTACGCCTCGCAGATCATCGCCGCGGCCAAGGCCCTCAGCCGCGGCCACGATCTCGCCGGCCACCGGCTGCGCGGTTCGCCGCGGCTGTGCGTGGGGGCGGTCGTCAACCCCGGCGCCGGCAACCGCGACGACGAATTGCTGCGCATGCGCGAGAAAGTCGAGGCGGGTGCGCGCTTCATGCAGACGCAAGCCGTGTACGATTGCGACAACTACCTGGACTTCGTAACGGCCGCCCAGGGCATTCGGGTGCCCCTGCTGGCCGGGATCATCCCGCTCAAATCGGTCCGCATGGCGCGTTTTCTCAACGAGAAAGTGCCCGGCATTCACGTCCCCGACGAGCTGATCGCGGAGCTGGCCTCGGCCGCCGACAAGCGCGCCAAGGCAATAGAGATCGCGGCGCGGACCATCCGCAGGGTCAAGGACCGTTGCCAGGGTATCCACATCATGGCCATCGGCTGGGAGGAGGTGATCCCGGAGATCCTGGCGGCGGCCGACGTCGCGCGGGCCGCCTGAGCCCGCGCGGCGCGCTGCAACCGTGGCTCCCAGCCTGCTGTGGTACGACTACGAGACCTTCGGGACCGACCCCCGCCGCGACCGCATCGCCCAGTTCGCCGCGCTGCGTACGGACCTCGATCTGCAGCCGGTGGACGAGCCGCTCAGCGTCTACTGCCAGCCCACCGACGACTACCTGCCGCACCCGGAGTCCTGTCTCATCACGGGCATCACGCCGCAGCTTGCCCACCGCGAGGGGATCCCCGAGCCGCGGTTCGCCGACCTGGTGCTCGAGCAACTGGCGCGGCCCGGCACCTGCGGGGTCGGCTTCAACTCTATCCGCTTCGACGACGAGTTCACCCGCTTCCTGCTGTACCGCAACTTCCACGATCCCTACGAGCGCGAGTGGCGCCATGGCAACTCCCGGTGGGACGTCATCGACATGCTGCGCCTGGCTCACGCCCTGCGCCCGGAAGGGATCGAGTGGCCCCGCCACGAGGACGGCACGCCGAGCTTCAGGCTCGAGCACCTGAGCGACGCCAACGGCCTCGAACACGCCCGGGCGCACGATGCGCTGAGTGACGTGCGCGCCACCGTCGCCCTGGCCCGGCTGGTACGCGAGCGCCAGCCGCGGCTCTACGACTACGTGTTCGCGCACCGCGGCAAGCGGGAAGTGCAGGCGCTGCTCGACCCGGAGCAACCGCGCCCCGTGCTGCACGTCTCCAGCCGCTACCCGGCGAGTCTCGGCTGCATCGCCCCGGTGCTGGCGCTGGCACGCCACCCGCGCAATCGCGGCGAGATCGTGGTGTTCGATCTGCGCGGCGACCCTTCGCCCCTGCTCGAAGCGGGCGCCGAGGAGATCGCCGAGCGCGTGTTCACGCCGCGCGAGGAACTGGGGGACGAGCGACGAATCGGGCTCAAGACCGTGCGGCTCAACCGCGCGCCGGTGGTGGTGCCGGCCGGCACGCTGAGCGCGAGCGCCGCCGTCGCGTGGCAGATCGACCTCGCGAAAGCCCGCGAACACGCGGCGAGACTTCAGGCGGCGCAGCCGGCGCTCGGCGAGAAGCTGGCGCGCGTGTTCACGCCGCGCGCCGAAGACGACACCGACGCCGACCCGGAGACCGCGCTCTACAGCGGCGGCTTCGTCGACGACCGCGATCGCGGCCAGTTTGCGCGGGTGCGCGAGGCGCGCGACGCCGCGGCGTTCGACGCCGTGCAGCAACGCCTGCATGACGAGCGTCTCAGGGAACTGGTGTTCCGTCGCCGTGCCCGCCACTTCCCGGCCACCCTGGACGATTCGCTGCGCGCGCGCTGGGAAGCGCTGCGGGCGGCTCGCCTGACGCGGGGCGCCGGTGGTGCACGGACTTTCGAGGCGTTCGACGCGGTGCTTGCCGTCGCGCGGTCCGCCCCCGCCAGCGCGCAGCGCGACGAGATCCTCGCCAGCCTCGTCGAGTATCGCCAGGCCCTGGCGGACGGTCTCGCCGGCGCCGGGTAGAATGCACACCCGCGCCGTGGCACGGCCTGTGCAGGGTCGGGCAGCGGCGACGGCCGCAAGCCCCTGAGGTCGCGGCGAGGTGCGCGGCGCAGAGCGCGGGTCAGCCGCCGGCAGGTCATCGCGACGGGCGGCCACCCGCGCAGCGCCGCCGAGGTGCTCGAGCGCCACGTCCGTGGCCCCGCGGGCCGACTTTCACTATCGAAGGGAGCGACTATGTCTGCACGGGTCTTGAATGCCGCGGGGTTCGCGATCTGCGCGGGCCTGCTCGGCTACGCCTATTACCTGCAGTTCTACGAGTACCTCGATCCCTGCCCGTTGTGCATTTTCCAGCGTGTCGGGGTCATCGCGCTCGGTGTGGTGTTCCTGGTCGCGGCGCTGCTCGGCGGCGGTCGCGTCGCGGGGCGGGTCTACGCCGCCCTCGCCGCCCTCGCCGCGCTCGGCGGAGGGGCGATAGCGGCGCGGCACGTGTACCTGCAGGGCCTGCCGCCGGAGGCCATTCCCGAGTGCGGGCCGGGGCTCGAGTTCATGCTGCGAACCATGCCGCTCGGCGACACCCTGCGTGAGGTGTTCACCGCCTCCGGCGAGTGCGCCGAGATCAGCTGGACGTTCGCCGGCCTGAGCATGCCGGCCTGGGTGCTGATCTGGTTCGTGATCCTCGGCTTGTACGGCGTGATCGTCAACGCGCGCGGCGCGGGGCGTTGACTCAGCGCTTGCCGAGCAGCTTGATCGCCCTTTCCAGGCTGTTGCGCATGCGCCGGAACGAGTTCGCCATGACGGCCACTTCGTCCTTGCCGCGGATGTCGAAATCGGGAGCCTCGCGATCGCCCTTGCTGACCGCGTCGGCGATGGTCGCCACCTGCCGGATACGCTTGATGACCAGCTTGTGCAGGATGACGTTGAGGGCGATGAGAATGGCGACGAAGATCGCGAGCAGGCTGCCCATGAACACGACGAACGCATCGCGCGCGTTCTGCAGCGGCACGGACATCGGCACCGATACGATCTGCGCGCCGACGATCTCGTCGAGTTGCCAGCCGAACCCGCGCTGCGTGCCGTATTTCACCAGCATGGACCGGGGTGCCGCCT
>JBFJWO010000377.1:0-5353 GCA_041623575.1 Gammaproteobacteria bacterium | reverse complement strand
GCGAACAACGCCTCGGCGGCGTCGAGGATGCTCTCCTTGGTCCCGCGTTTCATGCGGGCAGCACTCTAGTTCAAACGTTTGTTTGAATCAAGTCCCCCGGATCGCGGACGGGACACGCCGCACCGTCGGGGTCGCTGCCGCCGGCGCTTTCCTCCTCCGCCGGCCCGACGTCAGAACCAGATCACGACGCTGCCCGACACCATGTCGACGGCGTCGTCGTCGAGTTCGAAGTGCTCGGCTTCGAGCCGCACGCCCAGCGGGCCCAGGCTCAGGTCGACGCCGGCTCCGAACATGGGGTCGGTGCCGTCGAACGTACTGTCGACCGGGCTGGCGCCCGACAGGTCCGCCCGCACTTCGCCCTCCCACACGAACAGCCCCGCCTTGGCGAACACGGAGAACAGGATCAGGTTGAGCCGCCCGACCGCGGCCACGTAGGCGCCTTCGGCGGACAGCGGGTGCAGGTCGGCGACGTCGCGGGCGAAGGCGTCGGCGTCGCCGGTGCTCGCGTCGATGGTGGAGGCGAACTCGCCGAGGTCCAGGTAGCCGCCCTCGACGGCGAAGTTGTTGGTGAAGTGGTAGCCGGCGAACACGCGCCCGCCCTCGCTCACGTCGTCGAGCTCGAGGTCGCTCACGCTGTGCCCGCGCTGCTCGAGACCGCCCTCGAGTTCGCCCGCGCCGCGATCGGCGGCGGAGAGTCCGACGCCGGCGCCCAGGTAGAACCCGAGCCCGCCGCGAGCCACGCCGGCGGCCGCCTGCTCCTGCGCCTGCTCGGGGGGGCTTTCCTCCGCGGCTGCCGCGACGGGCTCCTCCGCGGGCGGCGGCGGCGCCGCCTGGCCCTCGGCCACGGGCAACTCCGGCGTGTAGTCGTCGACGAAGTCGTCGATCAGTTCGCCGCCGAACAGTTCGAAGGCGGCGAAATCGGCGAGCACCCCGGGTGTGAAGGCGGTCACCGTCGCGACGTTGCCGTCGAAGGTCACCATCTGCTGCGCGCGCAACACGAACTCCGGGACCTGGCTCGGCGCCCCGTCGGTCACCAACTCGTAGGCGTCGCCCACGGTCTGCAGGTTCAACTCGCCCTCCTCCAGCGCCACCGCCGGGGGCTCGTCGGCATAGGAGAGGAACGTGGTGCCGCGAATGCCGATGAACGCGGCGGTATTCTGGACCCGGCGCTCGTCGGCGGCACCCACCAGCCGCTTGAACGCGAAGAAAGCCTTGCCGGCCAGGTGCACGAACCAGTTCGGGGTGCGCACCCGCAGCCGGCTGTCGGCGTCGAGGATGGTGATGGTGCCGTTGTTGAAGCGCAGTACCGCGCGGCCGTCGGGACCGGTGGTGATGGTCTGCGCCTCGCGCACCCGGTTGTCCACGCTGGCGAGATCGACGGCGACACCCTCGGCGTCGGTGAGCGTCACCTGGCCCTGGCTGCGCAGCAGGCGACCTTCGAACGGTGCTGCCTGCGCCAGGGTGGCAAGCAGCAGGCAAGCGAGGCCGAACAGCGGCGCCGCGGCGCACGGTGCAATGAGTATTCGCATGCAGATCTCCCCGAAAAACCCGCGGCGGGGCCGGCCCGCCCCTCCCTATCAGCGTGATGCCGCCCTCGGCGCCACGACCGTGACGCGCCGTACCAGCGTGGCTATGGGTTGCTGGGCGGTAAAGCCTTCGTGCGAGCGCGCGAACACCCGCGCCGCGCGGCGAAAGTCCGGCTGGCCGGTGACCTCGAGCAGGCGGGCCCCGACTTCGTGCGCATCGCGCACCAGCAGACCGGCACCGAGGTGAGCGACGGCGCGCGCCACCAGCGCCTGCTCGCCCTGCTGCGGCAGCAGCAGCTGCGGGCACCCGGCCAGCAGCGCCGCCGCCGTGGTGCCATGCCCACCGTGAGAAAGGATGGCATCGGCCTGGCCGGCCGCGGTCAACACGTTCAGCGGCTCGGTGAAGGCCATGCCGGGACCGGCGTAATGCGGCTGCTGGTCCGCTGCGACCCCCGGGGCGCGCAACAGCACGCGGCAGCCCGATTCGGCGAGCTGCGACAACACCACCTGGAAGCCCGCGACACGGCTGTCGAGGAAGGCATAGACGCGCGGCCCGCGGCCCGCGGGCCACACCGGCTCGGCGGCATTGTCCCAGTTGAGCAGCGGCCCGAGGTACTGCGGGCCGAGCCGCGCCTGGCGGTAGGGATCGAGTTCGCGGAACGTGCACAGCAACTGTTCGTCGACGCGCGCGATGTCGGCGAACGAGCGCAACGTCGGCAGCCCGAGCCGGGAGAGCATCTCGTTGGCGCACGCCAGCACCCGCTCCTCGCTCTCGCGCAGGCGCGCCTCGGCGACCGGCAGGCCCGGCATGGGCGTGATCGGCGGCGGGCATTCGAAACCGGTGCCGTAGGCCACGGTGCGGATACCGAGGCCGCGAGCGGCGAGCAGCGCCGTCGGGGCGTGGTTGAGCAGCAGCGCGTCGGGGGCGACCAGCTCGTAGAGCGCGCGCCATGCGCGGGCGACGCCGGCGAGCCCTGCGCTGTCACGGTAGCCGTAGCGACACAACAGCTCGGCGTAGTTGGCGGCGGGCGGCAGGCCGCTGGTGCGTGGCAGCCAGACCGGCGCCTGCAGGCTGCGGTAACCGGCGGCACCCAGCACGCTGTCCGCCAGCGACAGGTCGCGCAGGACGAACACCGGCTCGTGCCCACCCTCGAGCAACTGCTGAGCGATCCCGGCGAGCGAAGCGACGTGGCCGAAACCGCCGCCGAGCTCCCACACGACGAGGACGCGCACTCAGGCCACCCGCTCGCGGGCCGGGTCCGGCGCGCGCGCGGCTCCCCTGCCCGGGCGCACGTTCCGCGGGTGGTCGTCGTGTCGGTCCGAGGTCATCGTTCTCCCTGGCGTTCGCCGCGAGGCAAACGTCCCGCGCCGGCGCTGCCTCTCAGCGCACCGCCCGGCGACGGCGGCGAACGTAGAGCACGATCAGCGCCAGTGACGTCGCCAGCCACAAATCCACCAGCGCGGCCTGCGAGCCGCCCGGCGCCGATGGCGCACCGAGTGCCCAGGCCATTTCGCCGGGGGTCGTTGCCAGCGCCGCCGCGATGGCCCAGCCCGCGCGCCCGACCAGGGCCCGTGCCCCGGCCAGCGATGACGGCGCCCGGCGGCCGTCTTCGGCAGTCATCTTCCATCCTCCGGCGCGACCGGCCAGGTCGCCGCGCGCATCCCGCGTTTCGTTCTGGTGTCGTGCGCCCCGCACCGCGGGTGCGGAGCGAGGGACATGATTTCACTTGCCGGGCGTTTCCACAATCCAAAATTGCCGACCGCCGCTTTTTCTTACACCCGTGCGCGCACAACGCTTCGGCCCGGCGGCGTCGCGGCAACGACCGATGGCGGCGTCGATGTCCTGCCCGCGGTCGCCGGGCGAGCGCGGCCGACCCGGTTGCGGTTTCCCGGCGGTGGCTTTGCGCATACACTTCGCCGCCTCGACCGACCGAGGACTGCGGGCTTGGAAAAACATTTCGCCGATATCATCGAGGCGCTGGGCGAGGACCTGTCGCGCGACGGCCTGCGCGACACGCCCAAGCGGGCGGCCAAGGCCCTGCGGTTCCTCACCCGCGGCTACGGCCAGTCGCTCGAGGAGGTGGTCAACAACGCGATCTTCGACTCCGACACCGACGAGATGGTGATCGTCAAGAACATCGAACTCTATTCGTTGTGCGAGCATCACCTGCTGCCGTTCATCGGCAAGTGCCACGTCGCCTACCTGCCCAAGGGACGGGTGATCGGGCTGTCGAAGATCGCACGCATCGTCGAGATGTACGCGCGACGCCTGCAGATCCAGGAAAAGCTGACCAAGCAGATCGCCGAATCCATCCGCGACGTGACGCGCGGCTCGGGCGTCGGCGTGGTGATCGAAGCCCAGCACCTGTGCATGATGATGCGCGGCGTGGAGAAGCAGAACTCGGTGATGACGACCTCGGTGATGCTCGGTCACCTGCGCCGTGACGCCAACACCCGCAACGAGTTCCTCAACCTGATCGGCAAGACCTGAGCGGCGGGCGCGCGTCCCGCGCCTTTACTCGGTTTCGTTGCAGATCGGGCTCAGCACGCAGTCGGTGTAGGTCGGGCGCCCGCCCGCGCCGCCCGGGTCGTCCTTCATGCGCGCGCGCAGGTCGTCGATCTGGCGGCGGCGCATCACCGCGCCGAGCTCGTCGCACTGCGCCTCGCGCAATGCCAGCTCGTCGCGCGCCGCGAGACGCACACGGCGCGAAGAGTCGCGGTGCGCGACGATGTCGCACAACACGGCGTCGTCGAGGCTCGCGACCTCACGCGGCTCGAGCGGGCAGGCGCCGAGCAGCGCCAGCAAGAGCACCGCGACGCCGCGTCCCCGGTACCAACCGTTTGTGTCCGCCATCGACCGGCCTCACGCAACCTTTCCACCCCGGCAGGCCCCGCGCGAATCCCGCTCGTGACAGGGCGAGACTCATGCCGGGTCATCCCGCGCGCCCGGCTCGACCGGGGCAGCCTCGGGGCGATACCAGTCGAGCCGTTCGTGCAGCTGCACGACTTCGCCGATGATAATGAGCGTCGGCGCTTTTACCTTGTTGCGAGTCACAACTTCGGGCAACGACTCGAGCGTCGCGACGTACACGCGCTGCCCGGGTGTGGTGCCCTGCTGGATCAGCGCGGCCGGCGTCGACGGCGCGCGACCGTGGGCGATCAACTGCTCGCAGATGACACCGACGCCGTGCAGGCCCATGTACACCACCACCGTCTGGTTGGGATGGGCGAGCATCCCGTAGTTGAGCGCCACGGTGCCGTCGCGCAGGTGCCCGGTGACGAAGATACAGGCCTGCGAGTAGTCACGGTGGGTCAGCGGGATACCGGCGTAGCTGGCGCAACCGGCGGCGGCGGTGATGCCCGGCACCACCTGGAACGGCACGCCGTGCTCCATCAGCGTGGCGATCTCCTCGCCGCCGCGCCCGAAGATGAAGGGATCACCGCCCTTGAGGCGCAGCACGCGCCGGTTCTCGCGCGCCAGGCGGATCAGCAGCTCGTTGATGGACTCCTGCGACAGGCTGTGCCGGGTGCGCTCCTTGCCGGCATAGATACGCTCGGCGTCGCGCCGCACCATGTCGAGGATGGGCTCGGACACCAGGCGGTCGAACACCACCACGTCCGCCTGCTGCATCAGGCGCAGCGCGCGAAAGGTCAGCAGGTCCGGGTCGCCGGGTCCGGCACCCACCAGGTACACCTCGCCGCGCGGCGCCTCTCCGGCCATGCCCGCGCCGCGCAGCGCCTGCTCGAGCGAGTGCTCGGCCGCCGCGTCCTGCCCCGCCAGCACCCGCTCCGCCACCGGGCCCTCGAGCACGCGCTCCCAGAAATCG
>JBFJWO010000376.1:0-5396 GCA_041623575.1 Gammaproteobacteria bacterium | reverse complement strand
GCGATGGGAGGCGGACACTCTCGCCGCGGGGCGCCTCGTCGCCGGCCTGGCCGGCGAGCTACCGGCGCTCGACATCGCCCGTCTCGACGCCGGGTTGTTCGAGCGAGCGCGCCGCCTCGACGCCCCGCGCGGGCAACTGGCCGGAGCCTGCACCCTGCGCCCGATCGGGCAGTTGCGCGACCGGACCCGCGTCGCGCTGGGATGTCGGTTGAGCCGGCCGGGCGCCGCTGAAATGGTGCTGGACGCGGAGCTTGCGCTCGACGCCGACGGTGCGGTGGAGGGCCGGATCAACTGGTTGAGCCTCGCCGACGGTACCCGCTTCGGCGGCCTCGTTCTGCACGGCGGGCGCCTGTCGAGACACGCCGACACGCTGAGCGTCGTGCTGCATCTCGCGCAGGCCCGCGGCGGACTGCACGCCCGCCTCGCCGACGGCAATGCCATCGAGTCCCTGGCGCTTGCCTGGCCGGCGCCTCCCGCTGGCAGCCTGCCGGCCGGCGGGGCTTTCGACGCCCGGGGAACGCTCGCGGTCGTGTACGACTTTGCCGCGTTCGCCGCGGCGCTCGAAGCGCTCGTTGGGCGCGGCGAACAGGGGCCGTTCGGCGCGGGCGAGTTCGACGGCCCCGCGCTGATGGACGCCGTGCTCGGCGAACTCGGCTTGCCGGCCACCGGCTGGTGTTGCGATGAGCCGCCGGGTCTGCCGCCGGCGCGCGCCGAGTCCCCGCCGGACCCGGCCGATTACGAACCGGCTGCGCTGGCCGGTGTGCTGCGTCACTGCGGCGCCTGCCACCGCTCGAACCAGCCGCTGCCGCCGGGATTCCTGCGCGGCGACCGCGACCGGGTGGCCGCCAACCTTCGCCATTGTGCGCCGCGGATGTTCTACCGGCTCAGCATGTGGCGGGTGCCGGCGCAGGCACGGGAGAAATCACCCATGCCGCCGCTGCAGGTAGCCGCCGGGCAGCAGGACTGGGCTGCCGGCGAGGCGTTGACGGCGTTGCTCGATTTCGCCGGCAGCCGGCTCGGCAAGCTGGCCCCGGCCGATGTGCTGGCGGCGGACTACGAGACCCTGCCCGAGTGCCTGACGGTGCCGGCGCCCGGCTGAGCACCCGTCGAGCCAGCGTTTTCCTTAATCGCCGCTCGATTCACTAAAGCGCCCATGGCACAGGCCGATAGCCCGTGTGCTGCAAGCGACCCCAGATGCCTGCCGCGCTCCGGCAACCCGCCCTGCAACCCGGCGTGTCCGGCCGTTGCGGCGAGCCTGCCGAACACTCAACAAGGAGTCAGACACACATGAACAAGACCTTGCGTTGCGCGCTGCTGGCGGCACTGGCCGCCGCGCCGCTGACGGCCCAGGCCGGGCCGCACGATGCCGCCATCCACGAGATCGTCGACCAGCAGGTCCGGACCTGGCTGAACAGCCCGGTGGTCGTCGAGTCGGTCAAAGCGCAGAACCGGAAGAACAGCGGCCTGTCGCAGAGCGACATCGACAGCCTGGACAAGAAGTGGCGCGCGGAGACCAGGTCGAGTTCCCGCCCGCTGATCGACGACGTGCTGGGCAATCCGCTCTCCAGGCACCTGCGCGTGGTCAAGGAGTCCGGCGCCGGCCTCTTCACCGAGATCTTCGTCATGGACGCGCGCGGGCTGAACGTCGGGCAGAGCGACGTCACGTCCGACTACTGGCAGGGTGACGAAGCCAAGTGGCAGCGGACCTTCGGCGCCGGGGGCAACGCGGTGTTCATCGACGACGTCGAGTTCGACGAGTCGACCCAGCAGTACCAGGTGCAGACCAGCATCGCCATCACCGACCCGGGCTCCAAAGAGGTGATCGGTGCCGTCACCATCGGCATGAACGTCGAACTGCTCGACTGAATCCCGTCGCGCGGGCGGCGCACCCCGTCCCGCCCGCGCCTTTTCCGTGTCGCCGAGCCACCCAAGGGAATCAGACACCATGCTTCGCAACTGGAAAATAGGTAACAAGGTCGCCACCCTGGTGGTCGTTGCCGCCGTCGTCGGCTGTGCCACCATGCTCGGCCTGCTCGCGACGCGGATGACCGAGGCGCTGGAGAACACCGCCGAGCGGGGCAACATCGCGATCACGAAGTTGCTCGCCGCCAACATGAGCGGCGCGGTGCGCTGGCGCAAGCCCGAGCGCATCGAGATCGCCTACCGCGACCTGCTGAACGGCAACGAGTCGAACATCGTCAATCTGCAGGTGTGGGACGCCGAGGGCGAATCGCTGCACGCCTTTACGGCCGAGCGCAACGCCTTCGACCTGGGCGCGCTGGTGGAGCGTCGCCCGGAACTGCTGCGCACCCTCGAGGAACAACACGTACGCGGCGCCGATCACCTGATCAGCGTGCAACCGGTATTCGCGGGCAAGGAGGTGACGCGGGTCGGCACCCTGGCGGTCGCCTTCAGTCTCGCCGACATGCAGGCGAAGGTCGCCGAAGAGGTGTTCATGCAGTCGCTGTTGGCGGTCGCTACCATCGCGGTGCTGGTGGTGACCCTGATGATGGTGATGCGCGTGGTGGTCATCCGGCCGCTGCAGCAAATGATCGAACTCACCCGCGAACTCGGCGAGGGCGACGCCGACCTGCGCAAACGTATCGAGCTCGACCACAGGGACGAAATCGGCGAGCTGGCCGGCTGCATCAACCGCTTTCTCGACGGCATCCACGAGCTGACGCGCAAGGTGGTCTTCATCACCGGGCGGTTTTCCGAGACCGCCGAGCGCACCAACGAGATAGCCAACCGCACCCGCCAGATGGTGGCGCGCCAGCACAGCGAGACCGAGCAGGTCACCAACGCCACCGGCGAGATGACCGCGGCCACCGAGGACATCGCCCGCAACGCCGAGCAGGCCTCCGGCGCCGCGAGTCATTGTGACGCCGAGGCCGGCAAGGGCCTGCAGGTGGTCGGCCAGTCGACGCGCGCCATCGAGTCGCTGGCGGGCAAGGTCACCGAGGCCACCGCCACCCTGAACGCGCTGGCCGGCGACGCCGAGGCCGTCGGGCGAGTGCTGGAGGTGATCACCAACATCGCCGAGCAGACCAACCTGCTGGCCCTGAACGCGGCCATCGAGGCGGCCCGCGCGGGCGAGAACGGGCGCGGATTCGCAGTCGTGGCCGACGAGGTGCGCACCCTCGCCAGCCGCACCCAGGACTCGACCAAGGAAGTCGGTGAGATCATCGAGAGGCTGCAGACCGGGGCGCGCAAGGCCACCCGCATCATGCAGGAAGGCGACGAGCAGGCCCGCGAGAGCGTCGCGGCGGCGGAAGACGCCGGCAACGCCCTCAAGGTGATCGCCTCCGAGGTCGCCTCGATCAGCAGCATGAACGAGCAGATCGCCGCCGCCATCGAGGAGCAGAACGCCACCACGATCGAGATCGCCAAGAACCTCACCAACGTCAACGACGCCGCGCACGAAGCGAGCGACGTGACCAACAGCGCGGCCGAGGCGGCAAAGGAAATGGCCGAGCTCGCCCGCGACCTGCAGGAGCAGGTGGCGCGGTTCAAGATCTGAGGCCCGCGCGTCGCGCAGGCCATCAATCCTCGCGCAGGGATTCCAGCACCTGCGCGGCGGCCCGCCGCCATTGCTCCAGCGCCCCGCTGTCGCGCAGGCTCTGCAAGCCTAGCTCGGTGACGCCGCCAGGCGCGCACAACTCGTCCAGCAACTCCGGCAGGGATCGCCCGGGCTGCGCCGCCACCATCGAGCCGGCCGCCCGCACGGTGCGCGCCACCAGTTCCCTGGCCAGCGCCGGCGGCAACCCGGCCTGCGCATGCAGCAGGGCCATGTCGGCGATCAACCCGTGCACCCAGCCGTAGAGAGCCGCGCTCAGCGTGGCCACGTCCAGCTCGCGTTCGTGCTCGAGCGCGTAGACCGGCCCGAGCGCCTCCAGCACTTCACGCGCCGCCGCCACGTCCGGGTACAGGCAGGTCGGGCTCTCGCCGAGTGCCGCCGCGGTGATGGGCATGGCCCGGGCCAGCGTGGCCGCGCCGGCGTTGAACATCAGCGTATCGAGGCGAACCCCGGCGCACACCGAGACCAGGGTCTGCCCGGGCCGCCAGGGCAGGCGGTCGATGGCCGCCGCGGCCTGTCCCGGGCGCGTCGCCAGGATGACCACATCGGATTCGCCGACGAGGGCGCGGTTGTCCCGCGCCACCCGGATATTGTCATGCCGGGCGGCCAGCGCCTCGGCGCGCTGGCGGTTGCGCGGGGAGAGCACGACCCGGCGTCGCGGGTCGCCGGCCAGGCGGGGCACGAGGTAGCCCGCGAGGTGGCCGACACCGAGCACCGCGACCGACGCCGTCATGCGCTCGCCGCGCCCCCTGTGCCGAGGTGCAGCAGCAGGTCGGGCAGGTCTCCTATCGCGGCGGCGACGTGCGCGCCCGGACTGCGCAACTCGCCGCTGACGTCGACCGCCAGGCCGAGTTGCGCGTGCTGCATGAGGCGCCCTTCGGTCATGCGGGCGCGCTTGTAGTCGGCTTCGCTCGCGACGCCGTACTCGCGCAGGAAAGCGCACTCGCCGACCCCCCGGTCGCCGGCCAGTGCCCGTCCCTCGTCGAGCAGCACGGCGGCCGGCGTCAGGCCGGTCTCCGGGATCAACTGTGCGCGTGTGAGCGCGGTGTGGCCGGCTTGCGCCGATAGCCCGGCCCCGGTGGCGCCGTCGCGCGCACTCATTGCAGCATCTCGCCGCCCGCCGTCGCGTCCACGTGTGATCCCGTCGCTTCGCCCGCGCAGCGGCGGGCGGGCCACTGTACCGCAACGCCGCGCCGCGCCCCAAGCGGCCGGCGCCGCCGGGCGTCAGCCAGGCTCCGCCGCCCGTGCGGACGTGCGCTCGCGCAGCGTAGCAGCGACCAGCGACAGCACCACCAGCGCCACGCCGGCGAGTTGCCAGGCGCTCAGGCGTTCGTCGAGCACCAGCGCCGCGACGGCGATGATCACGACCGGCTCGAGGTTGAGCAGCAGGCCGGTGCGGGCCGGACCCGCCAGCAGCACGGCCCGCAGGTTGCTCACGACTGCCACCACGGTGACCAGGCCGGCGCCCGCCACACCCGCCCAGCCGAGCGCGACCTCGGGTAACGCCGGCCCGCCGAGCGCGAACAGGGCGAAGCCGCCGAGCACCGCACCCAGCGCCTGCATCCAAAAGCCCAGGGTCAGCGCGCCGACTCGGCTCACCGCCGTCTCGCTCAGCACGATGGCGCTCGCCGCCCCAACCGAGCCGAGCAGCGCCAGGCCCACGCCGCGAGGGTCCAGGGCGCCGAGGTCCGGGCCGAGCGCCAGGGCCAGGCCGGCGAACGCGGCTGCGAACGGGGGCGCCCACAGCCGCCGCCCGTTGAGGAGCGCATCGAGAACCAGGATCTGCAGCGGAAAGGTGTAGAACAGCAGCGCGGCCAGG
>JBFJWO010000375.1:0-5434 GCA_041623575.1 Gammaproteobacteria bacterium | reverse complement strand
TGAGCTCGTCGATCGCCACCACCCGACCAGTGCGTACCGTACCGCCCGGTGCGGAGACTTCCACGCGCTCGTGCAAGCCCGCGTCCGCGACGTTGCGCAGGAACAGCAACGGCCCCTGCACGCGCGTCACGCCGGTGTGGAACAGGTGCTCGCGCGCGTCGATCACGGCGGCGTCACGCGTTCCCCGCCGAGGCCCGGCGCGAGCGCCGCCATGGCGGCGGTCAGCTCCCGGGTCAGGCGCTCGAAAGCGGCCTCGTCGTCGCCTTCGATCTCCTCGCCCATGCGCAGCACGCGCCGCATCGCCGGCAGCTGCGCCAGCCGGTCCGGATCGGCGCCGGCGCCGACCAGTTGTTCCGTCTGGCGGATCAGGTGCTCGACCAGCGCCAGCATGCGCGCCTGCTTGGCAGCCGCGCAGTAGCGGTCGCTCGCCGAGAACGCGGACTGGCGCAACAGCGACTCGACCACGATCTCGGCGCACACCAGCACGCGGCGCTGCTCGGCGGGCAGCGCGTCGCGCCCGACGATCTTGACCATTTTCTCGAGCCGTGCCTGCTCCTCGAGCAGGGCCAGCATGCCGCGGGTCAGGCTGCTCCAGCGCACACCGCCGTGTGCCTCCCACCAGCGCTCGGTCTGCGCCGTGTAGCCGGAGTAGCTCTGCAGCGGGTCGATCGCCGGGTAGAAGCGCGCTTGCGCGCGCGTGCGATCGAGCGCCAGGAAGGTCTTCACGTAGCGACGGGTGTGCGCGGTCACCGGTTCGGAGAAATCGCCCCCGGGGGGCGAAACGGTGCCGAACACGGTCAGCGAAGCCTCCGACCCGTTCAGGGTATGCACGTGGCCGGCGCGCTCGAAGAACTCGGCGAGCCGCGTCGGCAGGTAGGCCGGGTAGCCCTCCTCGGCCGGCAGCTCCTCCAGGCGCCCGGCGATCTCGCGCAGCGCCTCCGCCCAGCGCGAGATGGAATCGGCGAAAACGGCGACGGCGTGGCCCTGGTCGCGGTAGTACTCGGCGATGGTCATGCCCGTGTAGATCGATGCCTCGCGCGCCGCCACCGGCATGTTCGAGGTATTGGCGATCAGCACCGTGCGCTCCATCAGCGGGCGCCCGGTGCGGGGGTCCTCCAGTCTCGGGAACTCGTCGAGGACGTCCGCCATCTCGTTGCCGCGCTCGCCGCAGCCGATGTAGACGATCACGTCCGCGTCGCTCCACTTGGCCACCGTCTGCAGCAGCACGGTCTTGCCGGTGCCGAACCCGCCGGGCAGGGCGGCGGCACCGCCCTTGGCGACGGGAAAGAAGGTGTCGATCACCCGCTGGCCGGTGAGCAACGGCGTGTGGGGTGCCAGTCGCGAGGCCACGGGGCGCGGCGTGCGAATCGGGCAGCGGTGGGAGAGCGCGATCTCCTGGGTGCCGCCTTCGGCCAGGTCGAGGCGGGCCACCGGTTCGCTGACCGGGTAGTCGCCCGCCGCAGCGATCCACGCCAGCGTGCCGGAAGACCCCGACGGCACCAGCACGGGGCTCGACAACGCGGCGCTCTCCGCCACCCGGCCCAGCACCTGGCCGGGTGCGACCTGCGTCCCCGCCGCCAGCGCCGGCTCGAAGCGCCAGCGACGCTCGGGGTCGAGCGCCGGCGCCTGCGCGCCGGTGGCGAAGAAGTCGCCGTGGCGCGCGGCGATCGCTTCGAGCGGGCGCTGGATCCCGTCGTACATGCAACCGAGCATGCCGGGGCCGAGATCGACCGCCAGCGGCTGCCCGCTGGCGTGCACCGGCGCGCCCGGGCGCAGGCCGGTCGTGTCCTCGAAGACCTGCAGGGTAGCGGCGTCCGCATCGAGCCGTATGACCTCGGCGGCGAGGCGCTCCTCACCGACGTAGACGGCTTCCTTCATGGCGAGCGCGCCCGGCGGGCGAGCCTTGACGACCGGGCCGTTGATCCAGAAAACGCGCGGCTCAGTCACCGGTGCGGTCCTGCCCGAGCGGTGCATCGCCGAGGATCCGTGCGAGACGCTGCATGACTTCGTCCAGGGCGGCTTCGCACTGGCGCTGCAGCGTCGCGTCGAGCAGGTGGTCGGGCCATTCGAGAATCAGCCCGGGGGCGATGCTGAGGTCGACCTCCACCTCGGCGCCGCCGGGGTAGTCGTCCAGCCAGCCGGCGATCTGCTCGCGCAGGGCCGGCGTGCTGCCCGGGCCGCAGCGCACGCGCAGCCGCTGGCCCTCGCTCGCCTCGCGGGCGGCCTGGACCCAGAAACGGCACCAGCGCGACTGCGCTGCCGGCTCGCCCCAGAGCCCGGCGTAGCGCGCCTGCAACTCGCCACGCGCTTGCTCGCGGTAGTGCGCGAGCGCCTCCCAGCGTTGTCGCGACAGCTCCGAGCGGACCTTGTACAGGTGACGGGCGTCGAGCCGTTGCTCGTCCTCGCGGGTGCGCTCGACGATGCGGCCGGCGAGGCGGCGGGCGCGAGCGTGGGCGTCGGCCCGCAGAGTGCGCCCCTGATTCGCGAGCTGCTCCTGGATGCGTTGCAGCTCGCGGTCCCGGTTGGCGACGATCTTGCGCACGAACGCCTCGACCTGGCCGGGATCGACATCGCCCTGGAACGGTCCGCCGGGTGGCCGGTCGGTCATGAGACGCCGAGGACCCGCCGTGCCGCGCGGACCGTGGACTCGCCTAACGCGACGTCGCCGTGAAGCGGCGGAACGACGAGCACCGGCGGGGCCGGGTTGGCGGCAAGGCGTGCCTCGATGTGCTCGCGCACCAGGGCCGCGTAGGCGGTCTCGATGACCACCAGTTCGCCCGCCTGCAGCGCCTCGGTGAAAGCGCCGGCCACGTCGTCGACGCTGAGCGCCGGCGAATAGCAGCGCGCGCCGAGCAACGAGAAGGCCAGCGCCGGGAGCGGGTCGCCGATGTAGCTGAGCCGGGTCATCGCCTCAGCCGAGCCGGTTCAGGATGATCACCGAGATGATCAGGCCGTAGATGGCGATGCCCTCGGCGAGCCCGACCAGCACCAGGGTGCGGCCGAACAGTTCCGGCTTCTCGGCCACGGCGCCGACCGCCGCGGCGCCCACCCCCGCGACCGCGATGCCGGCAGCGAGCGCCGAGAGCCCGGTCGCGGCGGCCGCGGCCGCGTAGCCCCAGCGCAGCACGTCGGGGTCGCTGGTCGCGCCGAGCTGCTGGGCAAGCGCCGGTGGGGCGAAGGCGAGCATCGACAGGTAGACGACGGTGGCCGTGACAGCGACGGCGCACGTGGTGAACAGAAGCAGGGCTACGCGGTGTTTCATGACGGCTCCTGGTGCTGCCTCGGGGGGCTGGCATTGTTTGCGGGCGGTGCGAGCGGGTCGAAACGGCTACCCCGACCGGTGTAGAAACGGCGGAAGAACTCGAACATCACCAGGCGCGTGGTCTGGATCGAGACCACCAGGCCTTCGAGCGCGACGATCACCGCGTTACCCACGATGACGATCACCGCCGTCGTCACGACGTTGCCGCTCGCGCCGGCGAGACTCATCACCGCCGTGCCCAGTCCCGCGTGCGCCAGCGCGAACGCGCCAAGGCGCACGAACGACAGCGTGTTGATGGCCAGTTGCGCGAGCGTCTCCAGCAGCTGCGCGACGCCGCGCGCGACACCGGAAAGCGCACCCAGCACGCCGGCGGCACGATGCCCGGACACCGCCCGTTCGAGCAGGGCGCCGGCGATCGCCAGCGCCGCCAGCGCCGCCCCGGCGCGCCAGTTCGCCACGGCCAGCGGCAGCGCACCGTAGCACACCGCGATCGGGAACTCGCGCCGCCACCAGCGCCCGGCACTCGCCTGCCAGTGCGCCTGTACCGCCGCGAGCAGCATGCCCGTGCCGATCAGGGCAAAGCCCACCAGCAGCGGCACGCCGAGCACCACCAGCGGGGCGCTCAGGGGTGTCACCCACAGCGGCGCGAGCAGGTGCTCGTTGCCGAATACCGAACCGAACACGAACCCGAACAGGATCGACGACGCCCCGGCCGGAACCAGCAGGGCGGCCAGCGGCAGGCGGTGGCGCAGCAGCGCGCCGAGCACCAGCAGCACGGCGCCCTGCCCGACGTCGCCGAACATGTAGCCGAACATCAGCGGCGTGGTGAGCGCGAGCACGGGCGTCGGGTCGACGTCGTCGTGCGCCGGGACGCCGAAGGCACTCGCGAACACCTCGAACCTGCGCAGCCAGCCCGGGTTGTCCAGCAGCACCGGCGGCACGCCGTGCTCGCCCGCTGCGTCGCGGTTCGCCAGGAACGGGACGGCGCCGGCGCGCAGCGTGTCGAGCAGCTCCCGGTAGCGCGCATTCGCCACCCAGCCGCCCAGCCACACGAACCGCGCACCGACGACACCGGTGCCGACGACCTCGGCGGCCCACAGGTAGCGCGCCAGGTCGCGCGCCGCCGCGGCGATGCCGGCCTGCTCCCCGACCGAGGCGATCTGCTCGCGCAATCCCCGCGCCTTGTCGCTCAACGCGGTGCGCATCGCGCGCAGCTGGGCGCCGGCGTGGCGCGGCAGTCCGTCGAGCTCGCCCGGCACGCCGAGGAACCGCATGCCCCGCTGGTGCCCGGCCCGTTCGAGCTCCGGCAGGTCGCGCGTGGCCGCGACGCCGATGAAGACCTGTGCCTGCGTGTCGTCGGGCAGCGCGTAGGCGTTGCACAGCACCTGGCGTGTCCCGTCGCGAAACAGTCCGGCGTCGCCGGCGTGCCCGAGCGCGACGAACGCCGCGTACAGGTGGCTGCGGGACAGGCGCGCGAAATAGCCGAGATCGTAGTCCGTCGACGGCAGGGCCTGCAGACAGCGTTCGAGCAGCGCGTACTCTTCGATCAGCGATTCGGCGGCGCGCAACTCGCGCGACAGTGGTGCGAGCGCGGCGATCCACTGCCCGATGCTTGCTTCGAGTTGCGCGACAGCCGGGGCGGCGGGGGTGAGCGCGCCGGGCGTTTGCGCGGGCGGCGGCGGAAGATGGCGATGGTAGGCGGCGAGGTCCTGGTCCAGCCTGCGCAGTCGCGCCAGCACGCCCGCGTCGCTCGCGACCTCGAACGGTGGTTCGTCGCGGTCGTAGCCGCGCAACTCGATGATGCGTGCACGCGCCAGCAGGTGCACGGCCTCGTGGGCCGCATCGCGGTCGATCAGCAGATCCACCCAGACCATGCGTTGCGCGCGAAACACTAGCAGCCTGCCCGAAACAGCGGCGGCGCGTAACGCGCACGCTGCTCTCGCGTGTGCCGCACAGGTAGTTCGAACAGTTGGAGCATGGCCACACCGAGATACTGCCCGTCGTTGCGGCGGGCTAGACGACGCCCGCCTCGGGCCAGCCGTGGACACGGGCGAGCAGCAGCCCCCGGCAGCGCTCGAAGAGCAGGCACTCGAGCAACGCGTAGACCAGCAGCAGGCAGGCGTTGAAGGGGTCGCCGCCGAGCAGGCCGCGCAAGCCCTTCTCCAGTTCCTC
>JBFJWO010000374.1:0-5446 GCA_041623575.1 Gammaproteobacteria bacterium | reverse complement strand
GTGCCAGCGGGCGCGCGAAGCGGGCTCGGCTCGGCTCCAGCGCCAGGGCCTGCTCGAGGTTGGCGATGGCCGCGTCCAGGTCGCCGCGCCGCAGTTGCATCGCCACCAGCAACTCGCGGGCGGCGGCATTGGCGGGAGACAGCGCCAGCGCCCGCTCGAAATGGCGTTGCGCGCCCGCGTCGTCCCCGTCGCCGAGCGCTTCGCGGCCGGCGGCAAGCGAGGCCTGGACCTGCTGCGCCGCGCTCGGCGGGCGTTGGGCGACACGCATCCGCGGCGGCGACGAATCGGCGGCGGCTGCCGCCGGGCCGGACCTCGTCTTCCGCCCGGGCGGCGCAGGTACCGCCGCCGGCTTCGCCGTGACCCGGGGCGTGCGCTCGCCGGGCCCGGGCGGCGCGGAGTCCGACGCTACCGGCTCGACCGGTGCGCCGGGGTTCAACTCGAACAGGTCGACCAGCAACCAGTGAGGGTGACTCGAATCGCGGGTGACCTGCTCGTAGGTCGCGCCTAGCGCGCGGTCGCGCGGCTCGAATCGAAGCCGCACTTCACCGCCTTCGCCGGTGGCGTAGGCGGCAGCGAGGATCGGGTCGCGTGCCGACAGGCGGGGAACGGTCGTCGCGAGGCGTGTGTCGGGCAATACGATGTCGACGCTGCCGTCGGCGTGCAGCACGCGGCGCGGTTCGCGCGGGGCGCCGGCGAGTTCCAGCACGACGCGGGTGCGACGCCCGTCCACGCCCAGCCGCACGTGCCCCAGTTCCGCCCCGGGCGACGGTGGTACCGGCCGGGCCGCTGCTTCCACAGGCGCCTGCGGCGCGCGCTCGTCCACCGCCGCGATGGCTGGTGAAGGGACGCGGGCGGCCGACGGGAGCGGCAACCCGGCCGCCGGTTGCGGTGCCGGCGTGAGCGCCCGAGCGTCGTGCAGCGCCGAATGCATGGGTGTCCCGCCTTCGGGTTGCGAATAGGTGGGTGTCCCGTTGTCGCCTTCGGGTCCGCTTCCCGAATAGGTGGATGTCCCGTTTTCGCTTTGGCCGGACGCCGGAGTCATGGGTGTCCCGCTCCGGTCGCCGCTCTGGTCACCCTGCTCGCCGATGCGGTGGCGGCCGATCGGGGCCGGGATCCTGGCTGTCCCCGTTTCGCCCCCCGTTTCGCCCGGCTCGGGGCGGGCGTTCTGGGTCGGCGCCGCGCGCAGTGCCTCGAGCGCCGCGGTGCCGGCCCCCCAGGCAATGACGGCCACCGCCAGGGTGAGACCGCCGACCCACGCAGCTCGCCTGAGCGTGCGTGGCCCGGCCGGCGCGCTCGCCGCGACGCCGACGCCGGCCGCGACGAACGGCTCCAGCCCGGCGCGTCGGGCCTGGAGGTCGCGCAGCATCTGGTTGATGACGCTCACGGCGCGATGCCCAGCAGGTAGAGCACGGTGCCGAGCAGCCCGGTGGTGGCAGCGCCGGCCAGCCAGGCCAGCCCGGGATTCAGCGCCAGGGTCAGTGTCAACCCGTGGCTGGCGGTCCCGCGACGCGCCGTGCCCGGCACACCTTCGGTATCGAGCGCCGCCTGGCGCACATAGCGGCGGCGCACGACGTGGTCGCCCTTGCCATAGGCGAGCAGCAGCGCCTTGTTGCAGATGAGGTTGATCAGTCGCGGCACGCCGCGGCTGGCGGCGTAGACCGCCGCCACCGCCGCGGGAATGAACAGCGGGCTGCCCTGGTAGCCGGCCTTGACCAGGCGGTGCGCGATGTAGGCAGCCAACTCGTCGCGACCGAGCGGCTCGAGGCGGTAGGAAAACGCGATGCGCTGGCGCACCTGGCGCAACGCGGGGCGCGCCAGCCGCTCGTCGAGCTCCGGCTGGCCGAACAACACGATCTGCAACAGTTTCTGCTTCTCGGTTTCCAGGTTGGTCAGCAGGCGCAGCGCCTCGAGGCTCTCGGCCGGCATCGCCTGCGCCTCGTCGACCAGCACCACCACCCGCCTGCCGGCACCGGCAAGCTCGATCAGGCGCTTGTAGATCAGCTCGGTCAGGCAGTGCTGGCCGCCGTCCGCCGGCAGCTCGATGGCGAGCTCGTGGGCGAGCGCGCGGCGCAGCATGGTCGGCGACAGCGCCGGGTTCGGCAGGTAGGCGGTGTAGAACCCCCCGTCGAGGGTGTTCAGCAGCTTGCGGCACAGCAAGGTCTTGCCGGTGCCCACTTCGCCCACCACCTTGAGCAGCCCTTCGTCGGCGTGCAGCGCGATCAGGATCACGTTCAGCGCGTCGCGCTGCCCGCGATGCATGAAGAAGTAGCCCGTGTCCGGCGTCAGGGCGAACGGGCTCTCGTGCAGGCCGTAGTGACGGGCGAACACGGTCTCAGTCCGCCGCCGACGCGCCGAGGCCGTTGATGCGCCGCGACACTTCGCCCACCGCGGTGCGCCAGACCCGGTCGTCGTCGACCACCACCGGGCGCAACAGGATGACCAGCTCACTGCGCGCCGACACGTCGCGATCCTGCTGGAACAGCTTGCCGATCAGCGGCAGATCGCCGAGGAACGGGGTCTTGCCGCGCTCGTTGCGGTTGCGGTCCTGCATCAGACCGCCGATCACCACCACCTGCCCGTTGGTCGCGCGCACGATGGAATCGGATTCGCGCACCGAGCTGAACGCGAGCGGCAGCGTCTGGGTCTGCCCGGCCACGGTGATGTTCTTGGTCTGGTCCTCGACCTCGCTCACCGTCGGGTGGATGTGCAGGATCACCGCGTTGTCGGCGGTGACGTGCGGCGTCACGTCGAGCGCGATCCCCGAGAAGAACGGCGTCAGCGTGATCGAAGGCGAGGTGGTGGTGGCCGTCCCGGTGGTGGTGGTGGATTCCACCTCGGTCACGAAGAACTCGTCCGTGCCGACCTTGATGACGGCTTTCTGGTTGTTGATCGTCGCGACCCGCGGGCTGGACAGGACCTGCGCCTCGCCCTGGGTGCTGAGCAACGTCAGCAGCGCGGCGAACTCGTCGCTGCCGGCGCCGAACGCGAACAGGCCCGCGCGCTGGAACGTGCCGGAGCTGTCTGGATTGTTTAGCGCGTTGTTGTCGAAGTCGAGGTTGCCGTCGAGCGCCACCGCGGTGCCGTTGCTGATCGCGAGCTGGGCGACGCCGACCGCCCCGCTGCTGTTGGTGCCGAGCGCCGCCCAGTTGATGCCCGACTGGAAGGCGTCGCTCAGTTGTACCTCCACGACCTTGGCTTCCAGGATCACCTGCTTGTGCAGGCTTTCCTGGGCGGCGTCGAGGAACCTTGCCACCTCGCGCAGCTCGCCCGGCATGGCGCGCACCACCACCAGCCCGGCCTGCGGGCTGACCACCACGCTGCGGCCCTCGGTGGCGCCGATCAGGGACTCGATGCTGCCCTGGATCTGGGACCAGAAATCCGCCTGGGTCTCGGTGATGATCTGGCTGCCGACGCTGCGCGTGTTGCTCTGCTCGCCGTCAATACCGGCGGACTCGCGCACGTCGGAGATCTGCCCGGAGTTGACCCGCGTCGCGGACGAGCCGCTGCGCCTGAGGTTGACGTAGTTGACGTTGAAGATCTGCGAGCGCAACCGCGCGGGCAACACGACGTACCCGTTCTCGGTGCGTTCGTACTCGTAGCCGTAGACCTCGCGCACGAGGCGCATGGCGCCACCCACGGTGACGTCCTTGAGGTCGAGGCTGATGGTGCCGGACACCGACGGGTGCACGACCATGTTGTGGGGGGAATCGCGCACCAGCCCCATGAAGAAGGTCCGGGCCGGGACGTTGTCCACCGACAGGTCGAAACGCGGCTCGCGCTCATCGCCCGGCGGGTCGGCCAGCGCGTCGAGTTGCAGCGGCGGCAGCAAGGCGGACGAAACGGCGGGCGGCACCGTCGCCGGCTCGGCCTCGGGCAGGGCGAGCGATTGCTGGATGCGCCGCAGCGTCTCCGATCCCCGGGGTTGGGTGTCCTCGCGCGGCGCGTTGCCCGCGCAGGCGGCGAGCAGGGTCGCGAGGGCCGCGAGGAGAAGGGTTTGTTTCATCGTTTGCTTCCTGAGGCGGCGCCGAGGCGCAGGACGAGCACCCGGCCGCGGTAGCGGATCCGGGCTGCCCGCGGTTCGATGGTCAACACCCGGGCGCCCTCGACCTCGTCGCCGACGCCGACCAGCGCGTCGTTGATGATCGCCACGCGACGCGCCCCGCCGACCAGGGTCGAGGTGAGGTGGAAACTCGCGCCCGGCGGCGTTGCCGGGGCCGCGTCGGGCGCGGGCCTGCTGCCGAGCAGCGCGGCGGGTGGGCGCATCGGGTCGTTGAGCGTGGCGGCGACGAGTGACGGCATCACGGTCAGCACCAGCGCGACGAGCATGGCCGCCCTAGGCACCGATCCACTCCTCGGCAAGGCTCAGCGTGTGCAACACGATCCGGGCGCGCGCCCGCGGGTATTTCTCCATGACGATGGAGATATCGTCCCAGATCAGTTGCCAGGGCAGCGCTTCGATGCGCTTGACGTACTCCAGGATCTTGGCGTAGTTGCCGGTGAACTCGACGCTCAGCGGGTGGCGGTAGACGAGCGCCGGGCCGTCCTCGCGAGTGCGCCCCGGGGCGCGCAGGCCGATCGGCGGGGCGTTCTCGATCGCATCGAGCGTCACGGCGTTGTCGTCGGCGAACATCTCGCGCAACACCGCTACCATCTGCACCGGAGAGATGGTCGCCTGGGAGCGCTCGCGGACGAGTTCGTCGAGGCGCGCTATCTCCCGGTCCAGGCGCGCCGCGGCCGCCGGGCCGGTGGTTTCGTCGCGGCGGGCGAGTGCGCCCGCCAGTTCCGCTTCGCGCGCGCGGGCCGTCGCCACCTCGGCCTGGCGCGCGGTGAGTTCGCTGTGAACGCGCTCGCGTTCCGCTGCCAGCGGCGCGAACACCAGCAGATCGGCGAGCGCGACCGCCAGCACCAGGGCGGTGCCGCCGAACAAAGCCCGCTCGCGCGGGGTGCGTTGGTTGGCGCGTTCGAGCCAGGCCTTGAGGTGCTTCACGACCCGCTCTCCTCGCGCACCGTACGCAGCTCGAAGTCGATCTTCCAGGCCGCGTCGGCCGGGCGCTTGACGAGCAACTGATCGAAGGTGCGCCCGCTGTAGGCCGTCTCGGCCGACAGGTCGCTCAGGAAGTCGGGGACCTGGCTCGCGTTGAGCGCGCTGCCCTTCAGGCGCAGGCGTGCGCCGCCGGCGTTGATTCCGATCCCCGTCAGCCACAGCCCGCTGCGATGGCGGCGCGCCAGGCCTTCGAGGTACTCGGAGAACTCCGGCCCCGGGCGCTCGGTCACGGTCTGCAGGTAACCGAGCAACTCGCGCCGGGCCTGCAGTTCGCCGCGCAGCGTGCGCACACGCTCGGCCAGTGCCGGGTCCTCGGTCGCGAGGCGCGCATCGAGCGCGGCGACGCGGGCTTCGGCCGCGGCCAGCTCCTGCTCGACCCCGGCGCGCTGCGTGTGCAGTGCG
>JBFJWO010000373.1:0-5453 GCA_041623575.1 Gammaproteobacteria bacterium | reverse complement strand
GAGGGTGCGCGGGTCCCACTGGCGCAGGAGCAGCGTGTTGGACGGCTGGTTGCCGGCGTAGACCTTGTGCTGCGCCAGCGCCTCGACCCGTTCGCTCGCGAGTCCCTGCGCCGCCAGTTCGGCGCGCGCCGCCTCGGCGTTCTTGCCGAACGCCAGGGCGGCGGTCTGCGCGAAGCAGTTGGCGAGCAGCAGGCGATGCTGCTCGGCCAGGCACTCGCCGAGCGCAGTGGCGCCGGTCGCCGTCGCGTGACGGGCATAGTCGCTGCGCGCGGCGACGATGAAATCGGCCGGCACCAGCCGCGTACCCTGGTGCAACAGCTGGAAGAAGGCGTGCTGGCCGTTGGTGCCCGGCTCGCCCCAGATCACCGGCCCGGTCTGCCAGTCCGCCCGGGTACCGGCGCGGGTGGCCGACTTGCCGTTGCTCTCCATGTCCGCCTGCTGCAGGTAGGCGGCCAGGCGCTGGAGGTTCTGCGCGTAGGCGATGATGGCGTGCGTGTGCGCACCCAGGAAATTGGCGTTCCAGATCCCGAGCAACGCCAGCAACACCGGCAGGTTGCGCTCGAACGGGGTCTCGCGAAAGTGACGGTCCATGGCATGGGCGCCGTCCAGCAGCGCCTCGAAGTTGGCCATGCCGAGGCTGAGCGCGATCGGCAGCCCGATCGCCGACCACAGCGAGTAGCGCCCGCCGACCCAGTCCCAGAACTCGAACATGTTGTCGGTGTCGATGCCGAACGCACTGACCGCCTGGTGGTTGGTCGATACCGCGACGAAGTGCCGCGCCACGGCGTCCTCGGAGCCGAGCGCGTGCACCAGCCACGCCCGCGCCGCCCGGGCGTTGGCCATGGTCTCCTGGGTGGTGAACGTCTTCGAGGCGACGACGAACAGCGTACGCGCCGGGTCGAGGCCGGCCACCGTCTCGGCGAGGTGGGCGCCGTCGACGTTGGAGACGAAATGCACGTCGAGCCCGGCGTGACGGTAGGGACGCAGCGCTGCGCACACCATCTGCGGGCCGAGGTCGGAACCGCCGATGCCGATGTTGACCACGTGGCGGATCGGCTGCCCGGTATGGCCGCGCCATTGCCCGCCGTGCACCGACTCGACGAAGCCGCCCATGCGCGCCAGCACATCGCGTACGCCGGGCATGACGTCGGCGCCGTCGACGTTGGAGACAAAATGCACGTCGAGCCCGGCGTGACGGCAGGGACGCAGCGCGGCGCACACCATCTGCGGGCCGAGGTCGGAACCGCCGATACCGATGTTGACCACGTGGCGGATCGGCTGCCCGGTATGACCACGCCATTGCCCGCCGTGCACCGACTCGACGAAGCCGCCCATGCGCGCCAGCACGGCGCGGACGCCGGGCATGACGTCGGCACCGTCGACCAGCACCGGGTCCGGCCCGCGGTTGCGCAGGGCAGTGTGCAGCACGGCGCGCCCCTCGGTGACGTTGATCGCCTCGCCGGTGAACATGCGCTCGATCCACCGCTCGAGCTCCACGCGCCGGGCGAGCGCCAGCAGCAGGTCGACGGTCTCGCCGGTGATCCGGTTCTTGGAATAGTCCAGCAACAGGTCCTCGAACCCGGCCGAGAAGCGCTCGAAGCGCCCGGGGTCGACGTCGAAGAGTTCCCTGAGATGGCGCTCGCCCAAGGCGTCGCGGTGGGCGAGCAGCGCCTGCCACTCGGGCAGTTCGGTGAGGGTCATTACCGGTTCCGTCGTTCGATGGTGGTTTGGTAGAGCTCGCGGTAGCGCCGCGCGGCGCTGTCCCAGCCGAAGTCCTGGGCCATGGCGTTGCGCATCAGACGTCGCCAGGTGGCCGGCTCGCGGTAGACGCTCAGCGCCTGGCCCATGGCCCGCGCCAGCGCGCGCGCGCTCACCATCTGGAAATCGAAGCCGGTCGCGTCGTCCACGCCCGGCGCATAGCCGCGCACGGTGTCCTCGAGCCCGCCGGTGCGGCGCACCAGCGGCAGGGTCCCGTAGCGCAGGCCGTACAGCTGTGTCAGCCCGCAGGGCTCGAAACGAGAAGGCACGAGGATCACGTCGGCGCCGCCGATGATGCGGTGCGCGAGCGCTTCGTCGAAGCCCAGCCGCACGGCGCAGGCGTCGGGGAACTGCCCTGCGAGGCGCGTGAACAGTTGCTCCAGGCGGCGCTCGCCGCTGCCGAGCAGGACGAACTGCGCGCCCTTGCCGAGGGCGCCGGGCAAGGCGTCGAGCGCGAGGTCCAGCCCCTTCTGCGACGTCAGCCGGCTGACCACGCCGAACAACAGCGCCGACGGCGACTCCTCGAGGCCGAACTCGCGTTGCAGGGCGCGCTTGTTGGGCGCTTTACGGGTCAGTCGCTCGCGATCGTAATTGGCGCTCAGCGCCTTGTCGGTGGCCGGGTTCCAGATCGCGTAGTCGACCCCGTTCAGCACCCCGTGCAGGTCCGCGGAGCGATGCCGCAGCAGCCCGTCCAGGCCCGCGCCGAACTCCGGGTGCTGGATCTCGCGCGCGTAGGTCGGGCTGACGGTGCTCAGGGTGTCGCTGAAATGCAGCCCCGCCTTCATGAACGACCAGTTGCCGTGGAACTCGAGCCCTTCGACGGCGAAGAACCCCGCCGGCAGGCCGAGTTCGGCGAACTGCTGCGGGCGGAACAGCCCGTGGTAGGCCAGGTTGTGGATGGTGAAGCAGGTGGCGAGCGGCGCCGCGCTCGCCCGGCAATAGGCGGCGGCCAGGCCCGCGTGCCAGTCGTGGGCATGCAGCACGTCGGCCGGCCACAGGTACTGGGCGACATCGCGCCCGATCCGGCCGAGCAGGCCGAAGCGCAGGTGGTTGTCCGGCCACTCCCCGCCTTGCGGCGCGAGGTAGGGGTTGCCGGGGCGGTCGAAGAGTTCCGGGCAGTGCACTACCAGCAGCGGCACGTCGCCCCCCGGCAAGGTGCCCTGCAGCAGGCGCACGCCGCGCCCGGCGTACGGCGGTACCTCGCCGAACGGTTCCAGCGCACCGGCCGCCTCCCGCACCGCGGGGTAACCGGGGACCAGCACGCGCACGTCGTCGCCGAGCGCGCGCTGCGCCGCCGGCAGCACACCCACCACGTCGGCGAGGCCGCCGGTCTTGATCAGCGGCGCGACCTCGGCGGCGACGTGCAGGACCCGCAGCGCCGCCATCAGGTGACCAGGGTCGGGCCGCTGCGCCCGGTGTGGCGATGGAGGTCGGGCAACGCTACCGCCAGACCCAGCAGGTCCGCGAGCGCGGTCTGCGGATCGGCGCCGTGCCGGGTCGGGTCGGGCTCGTGGTCCTCGACGTAGACGCGCACGGTCGCACCCTCGGTGCCGGTGCCGGACAGCCGGTAGACGATGCGCCCGCCGCCGGCCAAACGCAGCACGATCCCCTGACGCTCGCTACGCGCGCCGTTCACCGGGTCGGTGTAGGCGAACTCCTCCGCCTGTTCGATCTCGAGGCGCCCGGCACGGTGGCCGGCGAGCGTCGGCAGGCGCCCGCGCAACGCGTCGAACAGCTCGGCGGCGAGATCGGCGTCGATGCCTTCGTAGTCGTGGCGGGTGTAGAACGTGCGCCCGAACCTCGCCCAGTGGGCACGCACCAGCTCGGCCACCGACTGGTCGGTGACCGCCAGCAGGTTGAGCCACGCCAGCACCGCCCACAGGCCGTCCTTCTCGCGCACGTGGTTCGAACCGGTGCCGAAGCTCTCCTCCCCGCACAACGTGATGCGCCCCGCGTCGAGCAGGCTGCCGAAGTACTTCCAGCCGGTCGGCGTCTCGTAGCACGGCAGGTCCAGCGCCTCGGCGACGCGGTCGAGCGCTGCGCTGGTCGGCATCGAGCGCGCGACGCCGGCGAGCCCGTCGCGATAGCCGGGCAGTCGCTGCGCGTTGGCCGCCAGCACCGCCAGCGAGTCGCTCGGCGTGACGAAGAACCGTCGCCCGAGAATCATGTTGCGGTCGCCGTCGCCGTCGGTGGCGGCGCCGAAGTCGGGGCCGTCGGCTTGCGCCAGCTCGTCCACCAGCACCCTTGCGTGCACCAGGTTGGGGTCGGGGTGCGCGCCGCCGAAGTCCTCGCGCGAATCGCCCCGCACGACGGTCCCGTCGGGGGCGCCGAGCCGGCGTTCCAGGATCTCGACGGCATAGGGGCCGTTGACGGCGTGCATGGCGTCGAAGCGCATGCGAAAACGCCCGCGCAGCAACTCGCCGATGCGGTCGAAATCGAACAACTGCTCGAGCAGCGCCGCGTAGTCGGCCACCGGGTCGAGCACCTGCACCGCCATCTCGCCGACCCGCTGCTCGCCGGTGCGCTCGAGATCGATGTCGGGCGCGTCGAGCGTGCGGTAGGTGTCGAGGCGGCAGGCCGCCGCGAAGATGGCCTCGGTCACCGACTCCGGCGCCGGCCCGCCGTTGGCGACGTTGTACTTGACGCCGAAATCGGCCTGCGGGCCGCCCGGGTTGTGGCTGGCCGAGAGCACGATGCCGCCCGCCGCGCCGTGCTTGCGGATCAGGCAGGAGGCCGCCGGCGTCGACAGGATACCGCCCTGCCCCAGCAGCACCCGCGCCACGCCGTTGGCGGCGGCCAGCCGCAGGATCGTCTGGATCGCCGGGCGGTTGTAATAGCGCCCGTCGCCGCCGAGCACCAGCGTGGCGCCGGCGAGGGCGGGCTCGGCGTTGAAAATCGCCTGCACGAAGGTTTCCAGGTAGTGCGGCTGCTGGAAGACCCGGACCTTCTTGCGCAGCCCCGAGGTGCCCGGACGCTGGTCCCCGAAGGGCCGGGCGGCGACTTCCCTGATCATGTGCGTGCCTGCCCGAGCATCGTGGGCGTCACCAGGGACACCCCGCCCGCGGTCACCGCGTACCGCCCGGCGTCCGCCTCGAGGTCGACCCCGATCTGCGTGCTGTCGGGAATCCGGCAGCCGCGGTCGATGACGGCGCGGCGGATCACGCAGTCGCGGCCGACGCTCACCGACGGCAGCACCACCGCCTCGTCGAGGTCGGAACGTTCGTTCACCACCACGTTGGAGAACAGCAGCGAGCGATTGACGCGGGCCCCGGAGACGATGCAGCCGCCGGAGACCATCGAGTCGGTGGCGATGCCGCGACGTCGGTCGTCGTTGAACACGAACTTGGCCGGCGGCAGCTGCACCTGGTAGGTCCAGATCGGCCACGCCTCGTCGTACAGGTTCAGCTCCGGCTCCACCTCCGCCAGCTCGAGGTTGGCGCGCCAGAACGAGTCCACCGTGCCGACGTCGCGCCAGTAGGCCTGACGGCCGCTGAGCGGATCGGTGAACCCGTAAGCGTACATGCCCTGGCCGACCAGGCGCGGACTGATGTCCTTGCCGAACTCGTGCGACGAGGTGCGCAGGTCGGCGTCGCGGATCAGCTGCTCGAACAGGAACGCGGTGTTGAAGACGTAGATGCCCATCGAGGCCAGCGCCGTATCCGGGTTCTCGGGGGTCGGCGTCGGCGCGGCCGGTT
>JBFJWO010000372.1:0-5458 GCA_041623575.1 Gammaproteobacteria bacterium | reverse complement strand
GGGCAGCGGAGGTGAAGATGACGATAGAGCGCCACGAGGACGTCACCGCGGCGGTGCTGCAGGTGATGGAGCGCACCGGCGACCCGCGCTTGCGCGAGATCATGGGGTCGCTGGTCGAGCACCTGCACGGTTTCGTGCGCGAGGTGCGCCTCAGCGAGGCCGAGTTCCGCGACGCCTGCGCGGTGCTGGCCGAACTGGGCCAACGCACGACCGACACCCACAACGAAGTCGTGCTGATGGCCGGCTCGCTCGGCGTGTCGGTGCTGGTGTGCCTGCTGAACAACGGCGAGCAGGGGGACGGCGGGACTTCGCAGAACCTGCTCGGCCCGTTCTGGCGCATGCACTCGCCGCGCACGGGTAACGGCGACTCCATCGTGCGCTCGCCGACCCCGGGGCGGCCGATCCTGGTGACCTTCACGGTGCTCGACGACGAACGCCGGCCGGTACCGGGCGCCGAGGTCGACATCTGGCACGCGTCCCCGGCGGGTCTCTACGAGAACCAGGACGCCGGGCAGGCCGACATGAACCTGCGCGGCAAGTTCACCACCGACGAGCACGGGCGGATCTGGTTCCGCTCGGTGCGCCCGGCCGGTTACCCGATCCCGACCGACGGCGTGGTCGGGCGCCTGCTCGCGGCGCAGGACCGCCACCCGTTTCGCCCCGCGCACGTGCACGCGCTGGTGTTCAAGGAGGGTTACAAGACGCTGATCTCGCAGGTGTACGCCGACGACGACCCGCACCTCGACAGCGACGTGCAGTTCGGCGTGACCCGTACGCTGAGCGGCGCGTTCGTCGAGCAGCGCGAAACGCACCCGCGGTTCGGCGATCTCGTCGCGCCCTGGTACTCGCTCGATCATGCGCTGGTGCTCGAGCGGGGCGAGGCGCGCCTGCCGCGCCCGCCGATCAAGTGAGCGACGACACCGTGTAACGACGATGGCACCCGCCTCGCCGCCGCGACCTTCGCCCGCCCGCGCCGGGAAGTCGAACCGGCGTTCGCGCCCGGCGCTCTCACCGCCGCGTGGGGCAGGCCCGCGGGGCTCAACCGAGCGTGCGCGAGACCGCCTTGCGAATCCCGTGCACGCCGTAGGCGACGCCGCCGACGACCAACGGGATGCTGATGGCCATGGCGAGGTCGGGGTCGAGGGGCACGCCGGCCACCTCCAGACCCTTGGCGGCGTAGCCCACCAGGCCCACGATGTAGTAGGTGATGGCGGCAATCGACAGGCCTTCCACCGTCTGCTGCAGGCGCAACTGCAGCTTGGCGCGGCGGTTCATGGATTCGAGCAGCGCCTGGGTCTGCTCCTCGCGGATGATGTCGACCCGCGTCGACAGCAGGTCGGTGGTGCGCGAGACGCGCTCGAGCACCGATGACTGGCGTTCGGCGACGCTGGCGCAGGTGTGCATCGCCGGCGCCAGGCGCCGTTCGACGAAGTCCTGGAACGTCTGCAGGCCCGCCCGGCGCTGCTCGCGAAGCTCGTGCACGCGACGCTGCACGAGCGCGTAGTACGCCCGCGCCGCGCCGAAACGGAACGCGCTCTCGGTGGCGCGGTTCTCGATCTTCACCTGCAGCTGCGTCAGGCGTTCGAGCAGCGCCCGCTCCTCGGTTTCACCGCCCTCCGACAACGCCCGCGTGATGCGGGCCAGTTCCTCGTCGAACGCGTTGAACTCGGGCGTCAACGCGTTGGCCACCGGCAGCGCCAGCATCGCCAGCATGCGGTAGGTGTCGATCTCGAGGAGCCGCTGCACCGTGCGCCCGGCCTGGCGCGGTGTCATGCCGCGGTCCTGAACCAGCCAGCGGGAGAAGCCGTCGGCGTGGAAGCGGAAATCCGTCCAGGCGGCACCCGCGCCGGCCGACACCGAAGCGCCCACCAGCGGATTGCACTCGAAATACTCGGTGCACTTGCCCTCGTCGTCCGGCAGTGCTGCGTCGGCGTGGCAAAGGGTGACGTGGGCGGCGACCATCACTTCGCCCGCCAGCTCGCCCAGCCAGTCGGCCGGCAACGCCTCTATGGCCGGTGCCGCGAACGGATGCGGTTCGGCGCCGGGGACGATGACCTTGTAGCGCGCAAACTCGGTGTGGCGTTCCCAGGTCAGTCGGAAGGCGCCGAAATCGGCGCTGAAATGATTGGCGTCGGCGGGTGGCGGCGGGACGTCGAAGCGCTCACACAGCGTGCACACCTGCCGCCACTGACGCTCGCGCAGGTCGCGGTCGGCCAGCAAGGCGAGGTAGGACAGGCGCAGCGGCGCCACCAGTTCCCCGGACGGGCGCGCGTGCGCCTCGTTGTGCAGCGCCAGGCGTTGCGGATGATCCGCCGGCAGGGCGGCGCGCAACGGCCGCGCCGGCTCCGGCGGCGCCGAGGTTTCGTTCATGGCCGGGCGGTGGACGCCCGTCGGGCGCTGGCGTTGACGGGTGCGCCCCTCTAACGGCGCGAGACCCGGGCTGCGGGAGCGAGCCCGGGATCGCGAATTCGGCGCCGAGCCCCGTTCATTCCTCCATCTTGAACGAGACGCGCAGCTTTACACGGTAGTTGAGGGCGTTGCCGTCACCGATCTGCACGTCCTGCTCGACTACCTCGGCGACCCGCAGGTCCCTGACCGACTTGGCCGCTTTCTCGACCGCCGCGCGGGTCGCCTTCTCCCAGGACTCGGCGCTCGAGCCGACGAGATCGATGAACTTGTACACGCTTTCGGACATTGTCGTGACTCCTCGTTGTTGCTGACTGATCTTCGCCATTCGCCGTCGGCGTCGTTCGTCGCCCGCACGGGCCGGGGTGGTCCTGGCTGTTCCGTTGCTGTCGCACGGCGGACACAAATCATAGCGCGATTGCCGGGCCGGCGCTTGCCCGCCGGCGGGAGCGGGCGGTCTGTGCCCCGCTGGTGGCCAGGCGCGCCAGGTCGTGTCCGCTGCGCAGTGCCGCTTCGACCAGGTCGATCAGCGGCTGGGCCCGCGCGCGCTCGTCGCGGCGGAAGAACACGTGCACCTTGCGGGTCACCCGCCGCAACCCGTGCGGGGCTGCCCGGCGCGAAAGCTGGTAGCGGCGCGGGTGATGAGCGTTGTGGAAGCCGGCGACGAAGGTCGGCAGGAACACCGCGCACCGGCCCTGGCGGCACAGTTGCAGGGCCGACTCGAGCGAGGTCAGGCGGTAGCGCACGTGGCGGGGGATCCGCTCGTAGGGCCAGCAGTCGATGCCCAGCACGTCGCTGAGTGCGTGGTCCAGGCGCGCGGCGGGAATCGCGAACGGCAGCGCTTCGAACGCTACGTCGGCGAACGCGTCGCGGCGCACGAAGATGCCGAACTCGATGCTCGCTACCGACACGAATTCGAGCCCGCGGCGCGGTACCGGCACGTAGGTGATGCCGACGTCGGCTTCGCGCGCAGCCACCGCCCGTTCCATTTCGCCGATACGCAGATCGAGCACCTGCAGCGGTTGCTCGGCGAGACCGGCGGCGAACAACCCGGCCAGGAAATGGGTCGAGAACACCTCGAAGGTCGCCAGGCGCAACGTCGGATCGCGCTGCTCGGGGGCGGCGTCCAGGCGTTGCAGGACGCGTGCGTACTCCTCGATCAGTTGCGCGCTTTCGCGGTACAGCAGCAGGCCTTCCTCGGTGAGTCGCAAGCGGCGCCCGGTGCGATGGAAGAGCGTCCTGCCGACCTCCTGCTCCAGTTGACGCACGGTCTTGGACAGCGCCCCGGGGGTCACGTGCAACAACTCCGCGGCGCGGCTGACGGTGCCGGTCTCGACGATGGTGCGAAACACGCGCAGGCGACGGATCTCCATGTCCCGATATGTTCTTATATGGAAACAAGAATGTAAAAACATTTCGTTTGAGTAGATATCGGAGATCGCCCACCATCGAGCTTCCTGCACTCACCGGGAGAGAAACCGTGACTGACACCACCGTGTTACACAGCGACCGCTGGGGCGACATCCTGGACCGCCCTGCCGACGGCTGCGTGGAGATCCGCTGGTTCGACACGACCGCGCAGATGTCCGGCGACGACTTCAATACTTTTCTCGCCACCTACGCCGGGTGCGTCGAGCGCTGTGCACGCGGCGGCGCGCTGGTCGACGCCGTGCAGTTCCGCATGGACCCGGCGAACATGAGCATGGGCTGGCGCGACCGGCACATCGTGCCCCGCTACAACGCCGCCGGGCTGAAGAAATTCGCCTTCGTGATGCCGGCCGGGATGCCGGCCATCGGTGCGCCGCCCGAGCCCGAGGGGCCGGCCGATTTCCCGACCGGCTATTTCGGCACGCGGGCCGAGGCGCTCGCCTGGCTGCGCAGCTAAACGGGTTAGGTCGGCGCGATCCGGCGTGCGGCGTAGCGCGCGCCGGCGCGAGTGGTCGGCGTGATGGAACCCCGCCTGCGGGGTGCGCTCAGGCGGTCTCGGCGCGCGCCTCGGCCAGCGTCTCGTTGAAGGTTTTGCTCGGGCGCATGACGGCCTTGGTCTTCTCCGGGTCCGCCAGGTAGTAGCCGCCGATGTCGGCGGGTTTGCCCTGCACGGCGAGCAACTCCTCCAGGATGACCGATTCGCGCTCGCCCAGCTTTGCCGCGAGCGGTGCGAACCGGGCCTGCAGCTCGGCGTCCTCGGTCTGCTCGGCGAGGGCGCGCGCCCAGTACAGTGCGAGGTAGAAATGACTGCCGCGGTTGTCCAGCTCGCCGGTCTTGCGCGACGGCGCCTTGTTGTTCTCGAGCAGCTGCCCGGTCGCCTCGTCGAGGGTGCGGGCCAGCAGCCTCGCCTTGTTGTTGCCGTACTTCTCGCCGAGGTCCTCCAGCGACACGGCCAGCGCGAGGAACTCGCCCAGCGAATCCCAACGCAGGTGGTTCTCTTCGAGCAGTTGCTGCACGTGGCGCGGCGCCGAACCGCCGGCGCCGGTCTCGAACAGCCCGCCGCCCGCCATCAGCGGCACGAGGGAGAGCATTTTGGCGCTGGTGCCGAGTTCCATGATCGGGAACAGGTCGGTCAGGTAGTCGCGCAGGATGTTGCCGGTCACCGAGATGGTGTCCTTGCCGCGGATGACGCGTTCGAGCGAGTAGCGCATCGCCCGCAGCGGCGACATCATCTGGATGTCGAGCCCGCTGGTGTCGTAGTCGGCCAGGTAGCGCCGGACCTTCCTGATCAGTTGCGCGTCGTGCGGGCGGTACTCGTCGAGCCAGAACACGGCCGGCGTGCCGGAGCGCCGCGCACGTTTCACGGCGAGCTTCACCCAGTCGCGCACCGGGTCGTCCTTGGTCTGGCACATGCGCCAGATGTCGCCCGCCTCGACGTTATGTTCCATCAGCACCTGGCCGCGGTCGTCGACGACGCGCGCGACGCCGTCTTCCGGGATCTCGAAGGTCTTGTCGTGCGAGCCGTATTCCTCGGCTTTCTGCGCCATCAGGCCGACGTTCGGCACGGTGCCCATGGTCGCCGGGTCGAAGGCGCCGTGGGTCTTGCAGAAGTTGATCACCTCCT
>JBFJWO010000371.1:0-5476 GCA_041623575.1 Gammaproteobacteria bacterium | reverse complement strand
GGGCGGCAGCGCCGCCCGCGCCGGTCCGTCGGGGGTCAGTTGGCCAGGCCGAGTTTCTTCATGAAGCTCATGTGGCTGTCGACCAGCGCGCGGGCCTCGGGGGTCTTGTCCGCCCAACCCTGCCAGGCTTTCTGCGCCGCTTCGCGAAACGCCTTGCGGTCCGCCGGCGACCAGTCGTAGAGCTTGATGCCCTTGGCACGCAGCATGGCGGCGGCCTCGTTGTTCTTGATCTCGAAGGTCATGGCGGTCTGGAAGGCGAGCTTCTGCATGGCCACGTCGATGATGCGCTGCAGGTGTGCGGGCAGCGCGTCCCACTTGGCCTTGTTGATCGCGAGGTGATCGGAAGGCATGGAGTGGAAACCCGGGTAGGTGGCGTGCGAGACCAGGTCGTACAGGCCCAGGCCGACGTTGTTGGCCAGACCCGAGGCGTCCGCGCCGTCGATGATCCGGGTTTCGAGCGCGGTGAAGATCTCGGTGAAGTCCATCACCACCGGCTTGGCGCCCATGGCGGCGAAGATCTCCGTTTCCAGGCCCGGCGGCGAGCGGAACTTGAAGTCCTTGAGGTCGGCGGGGCCGGCAATGGGCTTGGAGGAAGACAGCGACTCCTGCCCGTAGACCCACCAGCCGATGAGCTTCATGCCGTACTTGTTGTACAGCTTGTCGGCCGCCTCGAAACCGCCGTTGTACAGCCACGCGTACTGCTGCCACGGCGTGTCGTAGCCGCCCATGATGTCGCCGACGAACTGGAACGCGGGGTTCTTGCCCGTCTGGTAGGCGCCGCCCGTCATGTCGCCGTCCAGGATGCCGGTGGCCGCGGCGTCGAAGGTCTCGACCGACTTCACGACCGAGGACGAGTAGAACATCTCGATCTTTAGCGCGCCGTTGGCCATGGTCTGCACGTCGTCGACGAATTGCGCGGCCAGCCTGCCGGACACCGTCTCCGGCGCGTAGTGGGTCTGGATGCGCAGGGTGTGTACTTTCTGCGCATTGGCCACGCCGGCGGCGATACCGAGCGCGGCCGCCACCGCGACGACCGAGGCACGAGTGCAAAATCTGCTCATGTGGAGTTCCTCCAGAAGCTAGTTTTATGTATCGGGCCGGTGTGCTGACCGGGCGACGGGCACGGTAGCCCGTCGGCCGACCCACCGGCACGGGCTCGAATCCTAGCGGCTCGCGCCGGCAACGTCCAGCCGCGACGCGGCGGCGTCACTTGGCCGAATAGCCCTCGAAGAACCGGATCAGCCGCGGCACGGGCTCCTCGCCGTACCCGCCTTCGAGCGCCAGCGCCAGCATGCGCTCGGCGGCCGGTGCCATCACGCAGGGTATGCCGGCGCTCTCGGCCATCCCGACGAAATAGCCGACGTCCTTGTGCGCGTTCTTCAGCGCGAAGCGCAACCCCGACGGGTCGTCGCGCAGCGCCTGGGCGAACATCCAGTCGAAGAACGGGCTGCGGCTCGGCCCGGCGGCCATGACCTCGTAGAGCTTGTCGACCTCCACGCCCACTTTCCTGGAGGTCGCCACGGCCTCGGCGACCAGGCAGGCGACCGACTGGGCATAGAAGTTATTGATCAGCTTGAGCTTGTGTCCGACCCCCAGCTCGCCGACGTGAAAGACGTTCTCGCCCATGGCCTGCAGAACGGGCAGCACCTTCGCGTAGGTGTCCGGGTCGCCGCCGGCCATGATGTTGAGCTGCCCGGTCTCGGCCTCGGCGGGCGTGCGCCCGAGCGGTGCGTCGATCATGTCGCCGCCGCGCTCGCGCAGCGCCGCCCCGATGCGCAGCGTCGAGTTCGGGTCCGAGGTGCCGCAATCGATCACGATCAGCGGGTGCTCAGCGCCGGCGAGCAGGCCGTCGTCGCCGAACACCAGTTCCTCGACCACGGCCGAGGTGGTGACGCAGAGGATGACCACCTCGGCGTTGCGGGCGACCTCGGCGGGCGTGCGCACCTCGTGCGCGCCGAGCGCCACCAGGCGCTCGACGGGCGCGCGGTTGGCGCGCCCGAGGATGGTCAACGCGAAGCCGTTCTCGACCACGTTCTTGGCCATGCCGACGCCCATGGCGCCCAACCCGATGAAGCCGACCCGGCTGAGAGCGTTGTCCTGCGACATGGCGTCCTCCTGAGTTCGTGCTGGCGCGTGCCGTTCGCTCGCCCGGCGCCGCGCGCGCAGTTCGGGATCCGGCGCGATTAGACTACCGCCGACAAACCACCGTCAACGTAGAGGATCTGGCCGTTGACGAAGTCGGACGCCGGCGAGGCGAGGAACACCGCCGCGCCGGTGAGTTCGCTCACCTCGCCCCAGCGCTGTGCCGGGGTGCGCTTGCACAACCACTCGGAAAACGCTTCGTCCGCCACCAGCGCGCGGGTCAGTTCGGTCTTGAAATAACCGGGGCCGATGCCGTTGATCTGCACGTTGTGCTGCGCCCACTCCGCGCACATGTTGCGTGTCAGCATGCGCACGCCCCCCTTGGAGGCCGCGTACGGCGCGATCGAGTAGCGGCCGAGCTCGCTCTGCAGCGAGCAGATGTTGATGATCTTGCCGCGCCGGCGCGCCACCATGTGCGCAGCCACCGCGCGCCCGACCCGGAACACGCTGGTCAGGTTGACGTCGATGACTTCCTGCCAGGTCTCTTCGGGGCATTCGAGCAGAGGCACGCGACGTTGGATGCCCGCGTTGTTGACCAGGATGTCGAGCGCCCCGAGGTCGCGTTCGATGCGTGCCACCTGGTCGGTGACCGCCTCGGCGTCGAGCACGTTGAAACAGGCGCCCTCGGCCGTGTGCCCGGCTGCGGCCAGGCGGGCCACCGCGGCTTCGACGCCCTCTTCGCCGGTGGCGTTGATGACCACCCGGGCGCCGGCCTGCGCCAGGCCCTCGGCAAGCGCGAAACCGATCCCCCGGCTCGAGCCGGTGATCAGTGCGAGTCGACCGCGGAGGTCGAATCCGGTGTAGGCCACGGCTTCAGAACTCCAGGTGAACTTTCATGTGCAGGTTGCGATCGCTCGCGGCGAGGAACGCGGCCACCGCCTCGTCCATCGGGTAGACCCCGGTCATGAGCGGGGTCACGTCGATTCGCCGCTCGGCGATGAAGCGGATGGCCCAGTCGAACTCTTCGTGGAAGCGGAAGCTGCCGACGAAGGCGATTTCCTTGGCGAGCAGCTTGTTGATCGCGAACGGCTGCGGGCCGACGGGCGGGAACCCGACCTGCACCAGGGTGCCGCCGGCACGCGTGGCGTCCACCGCGCCGTCGATCGCCCGCACGCTGCCGGAGCACTCGATGACGGTGTCGAAATAGCCTTTGCCGGCCTGGTAGCGGGCGAGACCGTCGGGCGTCTTGCCGAGGTCGATCACGCGATCGGCACCGAGTCGGCTGGCCATGGCCAGCGGCGCGGCGGACAGGTCGGTCACGCACACCTCGGCGGCCCCGGCGTGGCGTGCGGCCAGCAGCACCAGGCAACCGATGGGCCCGGCGCCGGTGATCAGCATCGAACGCCCCGTCACGCGCCCGGCCTGCTGCACGGCATGCAGTGCCACCGCCAGCGGTTCGCCCATCGCGGCCTCGGCGAACGGCAGGTCCGCCGGCACCGGGACGCATTGCGAGGCCGGCACCCGCAGGAACTGCCGGAACACGCCCTGCACGTGCGGGCGCAGCGAGGCGCTGCCGAAAAAGCGCATGTGGCGGCAGTGGTTGGAGGCGCCGCTCAGGCAGTAGTCGCAGGCGTTGCACGGGCGGCTGGGATTGACCGCCACCCGCTGGCCCGCCTGCAGCCCGGTCACCGCCGCACCGACCTGCAGGATCTCGCCGGCCACCTCGTGGCCCAGGGTAAGCGGCTCGACGACCTCGAAATTGCCCACGCGGCCCTCGTGAAAGTAGTGCAGGTCAGAGCCGCAGATGCCGCCCATGCGGCAGCGCACCAGCACCTCCTGCTCGCCGAGCGGTGCGTCCTCGTCGGCCTGCTCGACGACCCGCAGGTCGTTCGCGGCGTACAGCGTGCAGCATTTCATGATCCGGTCTCCGCGGTGGCGAGGTAGCTGAGGGCGGCCTCGACGGCCGTCGCGATCGGCTGGTCGACGCCGACCCGCGCGTGGGGCTCGTCGGCCGCCGGGGGCTCGAGGGTCTCGAACTGGCTGTCGAGCAGCGAGGCCGGCATGTAGTGCCCCTTGCGCGCGGCGAGTCGCGGGGCGATCTCCGCCGGCGTCCCGCTCAGGAACACGATGCGCAGTTCCGGGCAGGCGCCACGCAGCAGGTCGCGGTAGCGCCGGCGCAGGGCCGAGCAGGCCAGCACCGCCCCGTGCATCCGGCGAGCCTCGGCCAGGGCCGCGGCCATGGACTCGAGCCACGGCTGGCGGTCGGCGTCGTCGAGCGGGTTTCCCGAGCGCATCTTCTCGACGCTGGCCGGCGGGTGGAAACGGTCGCCCTCGAGGAACGGTACGCCCAGGCGCCGGGCCAGGCCTTCGCCCACGCTGGTCTTGCCGCTGCCGGCAACGCCCATCACCAGCACCACGGGAACGTTCGCCGCGCGGCTGCGTTCTTCGTCTTCGTCGCGCATACTGTTTCCGCCCCGGGGACGCACAACGCTAGCAGAATCCACCCCGGGCGGCGAGCGCTGCCGGCTTCGGTCGCGGGTGCCCGCCAGCATTCGACAAACGCGAGGAGGTGACATGCAAGGCGCCGACACGGGCGATATCGGGGTGATCGGGCTGGCCGTCATGGGCGAGAACCTGATTCTGAATCTGGCGTCGCGGGGGTTCACGGTCGCCTGTTACAACCGCACGATCGAGCGCGTCGAGCGGTTCGTCACCGGGCGCGCGGCGGGCAAGGCGGTGATCGGCTGCCGCTCCATCGAGGAACTCCTGGGCGCCCTGTCGCGCCCGCGCAAGGTACTGATGATGGTGCGCTCGGGCGCGGCGGTGGACGACCTGATCGGGCAACTCGCCCCGCGGCTCGAGCCCGGCGACATCCTGATGGACGGCGGCAACTCGAACTTCCACGACACCATTCGGCGCGCTCGCGACCTGGAGGCGCGTGGGTTGGCATACCTCGGGGTCGGTATCTCCGGCGGCGAAGAGGGCGCGCTGCTCGGTCCGTCGATCATGCCCGGCGGTTCGCCGGGCGCCTGGCCGCACCTGCGCGACATGCTGCGCACGATCGCTGCGCGCACCGAGGAGGGCGAGCCCTGCTGCGACTGGATCGGCACCGACGGCTCGGGCCATTTCGTGAAGATGGTGCACAACGGCATCGAGTACGGCGACATGCAGCTGATCTGCGAGACCTATCACCTGATGCATATCCTCGCGGGGCTCGACAACGACGCCATGCACCGGGTGTTCGCGACCTGGAACGAGGGAGAGCTGGACTCCTACCTGATCGAGATCACGCGCGACATCCTGGCCTACCGCGACGAGCACGGGCAGCCCGTGCTCGACCTCATCCTCGACAGCGCCGGGCAGAAAGGCACCGGCAAGTGGGCCGCCATCACCG
>JBFJWO010000370.1:0-5479 GCA_041623575.1 Gammaproteobacteria bacterium | reverse complement strand
GGACCACGGCCGGTTCCTCCTGGTCGAGCTTCGGCGTGTAGCCCATCGACAGGCTGAGGTCGCTCGGTCCGATGTAGACGCCGGTCAGGTCGGGCGTTGCGACGATCCCCGGCAGGTTCTCCAGCGCCTGTGCGGTTTCCACCATCGCCAGCGTGACGGTCTGCGCGTTGGCGTGGTCCGCGTAGTCGGCGCCGTGCACCATCGCCGCGCGCGTCGGGCCGAAGCTGCGATCGCCGCGCGGCGCGTAGGAGCAGTAACGCACGAAGCGTTCGGCGTCCTCGGCGGTGTTGACCATCGGGCAGATGATGCCGAGCGCGCCCGCGTCGAGCAGTTTCATGATGATGCCCGGCTCCAGCCACGGCACGCGGGCCATCGGCGTCGCCTCGCTGGTGCGGATCGCCTGCAGCATGGCCAACGCCGAGGGGTAGTCGGTCAACCCGTGCTGAAGGTCGATGGTCAGGCTGTCGAAGGCGTGGTTGCAGTGCAACTCCGCGCTGACCCCGCTCGGGATCGACAACCAGGCGTTGACCGCCCCCTCACCACGGGACCAGAGGTCCAGTAAAGCGTTGCGCATCGTTCGTGTGCTCCTGGCGTGCGGCCGCAAAGCGCCTAAAGTAACACGCCCGGGCCGGGGTCCGGGAATCGGCCCCGCCCGCGCCGCGCCGGCGTGCGTGCAGCCCGCGCGCCCCCTCAAGTCGCCGCCGCCGCGGCCGACAACACGGACATCCCCGCACGCGAGGTGGCGATCGCCATGACCAGACCCCGGCAGCACCCGGCCCGAACGGCTCATGGCGGCGCGCGCAAAGTGCGCAAGCTGCTGGAGCAGGGGATGGCCGCGCACCGTGAGGGCGCCCGCGGGCGGGCCGAGAAGCACTACGCGCGCGCGCTGCGCCTCGACCCCGCCAACGGCGACGCGCTGCAACTGCTGGGGCTGATCGCTTTCGACGACGGTCGTTTCGAGCGCGCCGAGCACCTGATCGGCGAGGCCATCCGCAGCAACCCGCAGGCGGCGTTGTACCACTACAACCTCGGCGTGGTGCGGCGTGCAGCACAGGATCTCGCCGGTGCGCTCGAGGCCCTGCGCCGCTCGCTCGAGCTCGACGCGGACAACGTGCGCACGCTGGGCGAGGCCGTGCTGGCCTGCCTGAGCCTGGGCGAGGCGGCCGAGGCGCTGGGCTACGCAGTGCGCGTGCTGCGCCTCGACGTCGAGCACCCCCGGGCGCAGCAATGGCTGGAAGAGGCCCTGGTCCGGCTGCCCCACGAGCATCCCGACCCGTCCGTTTGCGCGCTGCTGCAGCTGTGCTACAGCCTGCCGTCCGTCGATCCGCGCATCCTGACTCTCGCCACCGCGCGCCAGCTTGCCCTGCGCTACGGCGTGCGCCCGGACTACGCCCCCGTGAAGGATTTCGCCCTGCCGGCGGAGGCGCGTCGCGACCCGCTGTTGCTGGACTTCCTGGCCGCGGGTTTCAACTGCGTACCCGAAATGGAGCTGTTCCTTACCGATCTGCGCCTCTACCTGCTGAGCGCCGTCAGTGAGGAGGGCGCGGCGCTCGACCCGGTGCTGCCGGCGGCGCTCGCCATGCAGTGCTTCAACAACGAGTACGTGTTCGCCGTGCGCGAAGGCGAAGTGCCGCTGCTGGAAGGTCTGCGCGAGCGATTCGGCGCCGCCATCGAGGCCCCGCGGGTCGATTGGGCGGAGATCGAGACGTTGCTGCCGGCGCTCGCCATGTACGGCCCTGCGCACGCGTTGCCGGGCGCTCGGGCGCTGGCCGCGCGGGCGCTGGACGAGTGGCCGCCCGCCGTGCGGCGGATCATAGGCCAGCAGGTCGTCGAGCCCGGCGCCGAGGCCGCCCTGCGCGACGCGATCCCCCAGGCGGGGACCCTTGCCGACCCGGTGAGCCGGGTCGTCAAGGCGACTTACGAGCGCTACCCCTACCCGCGCTGGATCCACCTTCCCCGGGTGCGTCGCCTGCAGTTCCGCGACCGGCTGCGCGATCTGTATCCGGGCGCGCCGCCGCTGCCCGGTCGCGGGCCGGTGCGGGTGCTGGTGGCCGGTTGCGGCACGGGCAAGCACCCGCTGGAGCTGGCCTCGCGCTACGCCGACGTCGAGGTCACGGCCATCGACCTCAGCCGCGCGAGCCTGGCCTACGCCGCGCGCCGCGCGCAACTGCACGGGATCGACAACGTGCGTTTCGTGTGCTGCGACCTGCTCGAGGTGGGCGATCTCGGGCAACGCTTCGACCACATCGAATCGGTCGGCGTGCTGCACCACCTCGGCGACCCCGAGCAGGGACTGCGGGCGCTGCAGTCGGTGCTGAACCCGGGCGGTACGCTGAAGCTCGGGCTCTACAGCGAGGCCGCCCGCGAGGACGTCAACGTGGTGCGGCGCAGCTTCGCCGGGCGCGAAACGCCGCCCGGCGACGACGAGGTGCGCGCCTTGCGTTTCGCGATGCTCAGCGGGCTGCAGGAAGGTACGCGTTCACGACTGCTCGATTTCCGCGACTTCTTCACCCTGAACGAATGCCGCGACCTGCTGTTCCACCCGCAGGAGCACCAGTTCACCGTGGCCGGCATCCGCGACCTGCTGGCGCGGGTGGCGCTGGATTTCCTGGGTTTCGAGGTGAAGTTCTCTCAGGGTGCGCGGTACGCCGAGCGTTTCCCCGGCGCGCCCGCCGACGACCTCGACAACTGGGCGACGCTCGAGCACGAATCGCCGCGCCTGTTCAGCGGCATGTACCAGTTCCACGTGGTGTCGAAGGACGCCGCGGCGGCGACCCGGGCCGCCTGAGCGGGTCGGGCGGGGCCAGCACCCGCCGCGCGAGGCACTAGCCGCTCTCGGGCTCCCAGCGCCGCACGGCGCAGTTGTCCATCTCGAACCCCGCGAAGTGGAAGAAGAACGTGCCGTGCCCGATCACGGCGATGCTGCGCTCGGGGCGCGCGTGCAGCCACCGGCGGAAACTCTCGACGCGTTGCAGCAGCGTCGCGTGCGGCTCCACCGCGATGCCGCGCTCGTCGCGCTCCTCGTGATCGTGCCACCAGACGTCGGGCAGGTGGTCGAAGTCGAGGTGCGGGAACTCCTGCGCCAGCACCCCCGGCGAGCGTCCGACGTCGCAGCTGCTGAACAGGTGCTCGCGGTGCAGCGACTCGACGATGATTCGCTGTCGCGGGCGATCGGCGAACAACCCGAGCGTGGTCTGGATCGCGCGGGTCAGCGGCGAGGTGACGACGAGGTCGTAGTGGTGCTCGCGGATCGTCTCGCGCGTGCTGTCGACCTGCTGCTCGCCCAGCGGCGTCAGGCGGGCGTCGAAATGCATCGGGTCGGGCCCGTGCTCGCTGTAGAGGGCATTGAAGGTCGACTGGCCGTGGCGGATCACGTGGACCAGTTTCTGTTCGTCTTGAGGCATCTCGAGGTCTTCGCTGTGGGTGGCGAGCGCGCCCGGCGCGCCGCGTCGTTAGCCGCTAACGATACCACGGCGGCGACCCGCTTGGGGAACGTGGTGCCTCAGCCCAGCAGGCGCTCCAGCGAGTCCAGGCTCTCCTCCCAGAAACGGCGGTAGGATTCGATTACCCCGGCGGCCTGCGCGAGCGGTTCCGGGTTCAGCCGGCACACGCGGGTACGCCCGGCGCGCCGCTGCGTGACGAGGTCCGCCTCCTCCAGGACCTTGATGTGCTTGGAGACGGCCGCCAGCGACAGGTCGAACGGCCTGGCGAGTTCGCTGACCGTGCGCTCACCGCGGGCCAGTTCGCTCAGCAGCGCGCGGCGTGTCGGCTGTCCGAGCGCGGTGAACAACCGGTCGAGTTGCGGGGAAGAAAGCTCAACCATGTGGTTGACAGTAAGCCGCCCGAGCGGTAGTGTCAAGAATATTCAACCCATCGGTTGAATGTGGAGGAAACCATGGCCAAGCAAGAAATCGTTTCGCCCGACGAATGGCTGGCGGCGCGTCAGCGACTGCTCGAGCGCGAGAAGGCGTTTACCCGCGAGCGTGACGCGCTGAGCCGGGCCCGCCGGGAGCTGCCCTGCGTGCTGCTCGACAAGCGCTACGAATTCCAGACCGCCGACGGGGTCAAGACCCTGGCGGAGCTGTTCGGCGACAAGTCGCAGCTCGTCGTCTATCACTTCATGTACGGTCCGGACTGGGACGAGGGCTGCCCGAGTTGCTCGTTCTGGGCCGACAACCTGGATGGGATCGACGTGCACCTCGCCCATCGCGACACCGCGTTCGTGGCGGTCTCGAGCGCGCCGTTGCCGACGCTGCAGGCCTACGCCCGGCGTATGGGATGGCGTTTCGAGTGGGTGTCGAGCGCCGGCAGCGACTTCAACCGCGATTTCCACGTCAGCTTCACCCAGGCGGAGGTCGACGCCGGCAACGCCTGGTACAACTACCGCGCCGACGGTTTCCCGAGCACCGAGGCGCCGGGCGTGAGCGTGTTCCTGAAACTGGACGACGGGCGCATCGCGCACACCTACTCGACCTACGGGCGCGGCCTCGACATGCTCAACGGTGCCTACCACCTGCTGGACCTGACGCCCAGGGGTCGCGACGAAGACGACCTGCCCTACACCATGGCGTGGCTCCGGCGTCGCGATCAATACGAGGACTGATCGGCGTCGGGAGCCGTCCAAGGGCCGCCCGGCGTGCGTCGAAGCGTCAGTGTGCGCCCGGGCTCAACCAGTCCGCGGCCTGCTTCCAGAATTGCGCGTAGCCGGGCCAGTCGACGAACGGCGGCGGCGCCCAGTGCGGGCCGCAGTCGGTGGTGAACGCCATGGCCCGGCCGCGCCCGCAATCGCCGACCACGACCAGCGGATCCTCGCCCACGGCCACCAGCACCTGCGCCTCGGGACGCGGCGTCACCCGGTTGTAGCCGAGCACCGCCGGCCAGGTCCGGTCGAGCCCGGCGACCACGGGGTGGTCGGGCTGGAGCACGCGGGGGCGCACGCCCTCGGGCATCTCCCGGCGGTCGTCGGTCGCGTCGATGATGACCGGCAATACGTCCTCGACCGGCGTGCCGTGATAGCGGGCCTTGGCGTCGATACCCTGGAAGCTCAGGTAGCCGCCGATCATGACCAGCGCACCGCCCGAGCGCACGTGAGCGGCGATGGCGGCGAGACGGTTGGCACGCGGTTCGCTGCGCACGAAGACCGCGGGGGGCAGCAGCAGTGTGTTGGCGCCGATGTCGCTGAGCACCACGATGTCGTAGCCCGCCAGGTCTTCGGCCGAGGCGGGGAAGTGTTCCAGCGCCACGTGGTTCGGCAGGTACTCGACGACGGCTCCGGCCGCTTGTAACGCCCCGCGCAGCCAGGTCACGCCTTCCTCGTAACTGCTGGTGGTGAAACTGTCGAAGCCCTTGCTGTGCGTGGCGTGCGTCACCCACGACTCGCCGGCGATCAGGATGTTCATGCGTGGCTCTCCGCTGGCCGGGGCGTTCGTCGCTGCGTTCAACCCGGGCCGCTGCGGGCTGCGCGATCGGCTCGCCCGAG
>JBFJWO010000369.1:0-5495 GCA_041623575.1 Gammaproteobacteria bacterium | reverse complement strand
CGCGCGTCCGGCCTCGGCGGCTTTCTCCTTGAGGTACTTGCCGGCGCCGGAGATCGTTCCGCCGGTGCCGATACCGCCGACCAGGCAGTCGATCTCGCCTTCGCTGTCCTCCCAGATCTCCGGGCCGGTGGTGAGGTAGTGCGCCTCGGGATTGTGCATGTTGTTGTACTGGTCGGTGTAGAACCCGTTCGGGGTCTCGCGGGCGATGCGCTTGGCCATCTCGACGTAGCTCTCCGGGTGGTCGTGCGGCAGGTCCGTGCGGGTCACCACCACGTCGGCCCCGTAGGCCTTGAGCATGTCGATCTTTTCCTGGCTCATCTTGTCCGGCATGGTGCAGATGCACCGGTAGCCGCGCGTGGCGGCCGCCATGGCGAGGCCCAGGCCGGTGTTCCCGGAGGTGCTCTCGACGAGCGTGGCGCCCGGTTTCAGCAACCCGCTCTGCTCGGCGCGCTTGACCATGTTGACCGCGATCCGGTCCTTGATCGAGCCGGTCGGGTTGAGGTAGTCGAGTTTCGCGTACACCGTGGCCATGCCCGGCTCCACCACGCGGTTGAGCCTGACCAGCGGGGTATGCCCGACCAGTTCCATCACGTTGTCGAAGTATTTCATTGCGATCCCGGTAGTGGTTTGCCGTGCGCGCAGGCCTGCGCCGGGGCGCGGTGGTGAATCTCACGCCGCGCGATAGTGACCGATGCGCGCGCGCACCGCAACCGCGCCACGGGCGGCGGCCGCGACCGCGCCTTGCGGGCAGCTGACAACCGGGGACGAATCGGAAGGCGCCGCACGGGTCCGGCGGCAGATCGGTGCCCCCTTTTCCTGGGCCGCCCGGCGTAGCGTGCGGCTAGGCCGCTTTCGCGCGCGACTCGCGCAGCTTGCGCATGGCGATGGAAATGCTCTTGCGCATGCGCTCGAAGGCCACCGCGAGGTCCTTGATCTCGTCGTCCGAGCGCACCTCGATCGACTTCGACGTATCGCCCTTGCTGACCCGGTCGGCCAGCTCGCGCAGCTTGAACAGCGGCACGGTGATCTTGCGCGACATCAGGCTCGCCAGGGCCATGGAGATCATGGCCACCAGCACCACCGCGGCGATCAGCACGATACCGATCACGCCCTTCGAGGATTCCAGCGCTTCCTGCACCGTCACCAGCCGGTCGATCGGCGCGAACGCCACCGCGGTGGGCTGCTCCACGAGCACTACCCAGTCGAAGCCGCGAAAGGAGCTGACCAGGTCGCGGTAGTTGTCCCGTGCGAGGTGCGCGTAACCCAGCACCACACGCTCGCCGAGCATGAAGCCGCTGCCGTCGCTCGCGAACACCTCGGCCAGCGCCGGGTCGCTGCGCAGGCTCACCTCGGAATTCATGATGCGGTTGCGCGCATGGCGCGAAGCGGTCTCGGCCAGCAGCAGCCCCTCGGCGTTGACCACGGTGACGCTGCCGCCGCCGATCTCGGCCGCGCGCGCGTTGGCCACTTCCTGGATCAGGCTCACGCCGAGCACCGTCTTCATGACGCCGAGCCGTTCCTGGGTTAGCGGGTCGTCAATGCGCACCGATATCTCGATCGACCAGATACCCGCCGACTCGTCGAACTCCACCTGGCCGATGTCGATGCCGCTGTTCCAGGCCTGGCGCCACCATCCTTCGTCGCGTTGCACGAAATCCGACGTCGGGTTGGTCATGGCCACGTTGAAGCCGTTGGCGTCGGTGAAGAACACCTCGCCGAAATGCGGCGAGAGCGCGATCTGCCCCTTCAGGTAGGCATCGGTTTCCGGAAACAGGCCCAGGCTCTTGCGCGAGGCGAACTGATCCTCGACCTCCGTGATGGTCTGCCCGCTGAACCCGCGGCGCTCGTGCGCCTGCGCGCCTTCGCGCGCGGCCGCCACGACGTTCGGCGTCTTGGCCCACACGATGGCGTCCATGATGCGCTCGCGCAGGAACACGTCCAGTTGCTGGGCAACCCGGGTGGCGGTCGCCGACAGGTTGGCGCCCACGACATCGCGCGAGAGCTCGAGTCGGCTTTCCTCGAGGCGTTCGTCGGCGATGCGGGTCAGCTGGGCGAGACTCTGGTAGGCGATCAGCCCTACGACCATGACGGGTATCAAGCCGACGAGCAGGGTCTGCAAGGTCAACTTGCCGTGCAGGCTCTTGGTGAACGAACGTTTTTCCATGCGTGTGCGCAGACCTCGATGGGTGGCGGCGGGGAGTGCCGCCGTGACTACCTCAGCCGTTCGGCGATGCGGGTACGGAAACGCTCGGCGAGGCGCTTGTCGTCGATCTCGTCAGCCAGCGAATCGATCACCGCGGCGACGTCGACCACGTTGTTGCCGGCCGAATAGCGGCGGAAGAAGTCCTCGCACAGCATCGGACCCACCGGACCGAGGAACTCCGACGCTTCGAGCTCGATCGCTTCGCGAATGCGGTTGTATTCCGCCGATCCCCGCGCCAGGCCCTTGCGCCCGCCGGTGGTGCTGCCGGCCGTGGAGGATGCCGCCCCCAGCACGCTGTCGCGGAACTCGCGTGCCTGAACCGGGTCGTCGATCTCGCGCGCCACCCGCCGCACCAGCCGGTCCAGGTCGTCCATGCCGGAGATGATGCCGGCCCGGGCGAACTCCTCCTCGCACAGGATCTCGCCGACCGGCCCCAGGATCAGCACCGCGGCGTCGCACACGGTCTGCTTCAGTTGCGCGGCCGACAGGCTGATGGCGCGTTGCGGCGTGTCGTCGTCGAAGCCGCTCAGTTGCTGGAGGATTTCGCGCGTGTCGGGAAGATCGCCGATGTCTTCGCCGAGGATCGCTTCGGGGTCGAACCGGAAGGTGCACTCGCCGACGTCGCGCAGATGACGGATACTGCGCACGCCGCGCACGCCGCGGCACATCAGCGAAACGATACTGCCGTTATCGAAGACGAAACAGCCCCAGTGATTGTCCGACGAGCGCACGAACAGCGTACCGGTGCTGCCCTCGCGCACGTGGCGGGCCACCTCGGCCGCCAACTGGTTGCTGTTCCCCCAGGAACTGCGTCTGTCTGCTGGTACTACCATACGCACGGTCTTCGTTGCACGTCACCGAGCACGACCGGACGTCCATACCCCTCAAGTACAGCCCTGATATCGTCTGACGCCACCCGCGTTGCGCGGCGGCGTTGTCAACCGCTTGTCGTTGTTGGTCTTGCTGAAGCGGACCGATTCATTCCGTGGCTTGGTCTAAGCGGAACGTTTGAATCTCACCCCGTAGGTCACGCGGAAAGCACCTTAGCACCAAAACTGCGGACAGTGCAAAACCGCCGGGCGCGGTGGGGGCCTTTTTTCAGGAACTTGCCCACGACTCATGAGGAGAATTCTGAGGCTCGACCGAGGCTTTGCGCCGTATCGACGCTGTTATACCATTCGCTCCAATCCCGGCCTGGCCCTCCCGATGCCCCACCCGCCGCTCAACTCCCGCCGTGCCGAAGCGCGTCCCGGCACGACACCCGCTGACGCCCCTCCCGAGGTGAGCCCGGCAAAGGCGTCCCCGCCGGGCGCGCCACTGATCGAGCTTCGCGGAATCGGGATCGCCCTGGCGGGCCGGGTGCTGTTGCAGGACGTCGACCTCGAGGTGCACCGCGGAGAGATCGTCACCGTGATCGGGCCCAACGGCGGCGGCAAGACGACCCTGCTGAGAATCCTGCTGGGCCTGGTCGCACCCGACAGCGGGCGGGTGCGCAGCGCGCCGGGAATCGCCGTCGGCTACGTTCCGCAACGCATGCACATCGACCCGGTGCTGCCGTTGAGCGTGGCGCGCCTGCTCGCCACCCCGCACCGGCGTTCGCGCGACGAACTGACCCGTGCGGCGGCGCTGACCGGCACCGCGGATCTCCTCGATCGGCCCGCGCACAGCCTTTCCGGCGGTGAGTTCCAGCGCGTGCTGCTGGCCCGTGCGTTGCTCGCGCGCCCGGACCTGCTGGTCCTGGACGAGCCGCTGCAGGGCGTTGACTTCGCGGGCGAGGCGGCCTTGTACGAACTGATCGGCAAGGTCCGTACGCTCTACGGTTGCGGCGTGCTGCTCGTCAGTCACGATCTGCACATCGTGATGGCGGCCACCGATCGCGTGGTCTGCCTGAACCGCCACGTGTGCTGCACCGGGGCGCCGCGCGAGGTCGCCCGGCACAGCGAGTACCTGCGCCTGTTCGGGCCGCGTGGCGACCAGGCCTACGCGCTGTACGAGCATCGCCACGATCACGATCACGACCTGCAGGGCAACGTCCTGGAGCCGCCCGACGCCCGCGACGGGCCGAGCTGAGATGCTGGACGACTTTTTCGTGCGCGCGTTGCTGGCGGCCACGGGCGTGGCAGTGCTCGCCGGGCCGCTGGGATGTTTCGTGGTGTGGAACCGAATGGCCTACTTCGGCGACACGCTCGCTCATTCGGCGTTGCTGGGCGTCGGCCTGGGCCTGCTGCTCGGCTGGCACCTGCCGCTCGGGGTCCTCGTCGTCAGCGCCGGCGCGGCCATGCTGTTGCTGCTCCTGCAGCAGGCGGGCCCGACGCTCGCCACCGACACGCTGCTCGGCATTCTCTCCCACGCCTCGCTGTCCCTCGGCCTCGTGCTGCTCGGCCTGCTGGCGTGGGTACGCGTCGACCTGATGGCCTACCTGTTCGGCGACGTGCTGGCGGTATCGGCGAGCGACGTCGCCGGCATCTGGCTCGCCGCGGCCGCCGGCCTCGCCGTGCTCGCCGCTATCTGGCGCCCGCTGCTCGCGATCACCATCAACGAGGACCTGGCGCGCGCCGAGGGCATCGCCACGCGGCGCTACCGGGTGACGCTGATGTTGCTGGTGGCCACGGTGATCGCCGTCGCGATGCAGGTCGTCGGCATCCTGTTGATCACGTCGCTGCTGATCATCCCGGCGGCGGGTGCACGCGCCTTCGCCCGCTCGCCGGAACAGATGGCGGTCATCGCGGCGCTGCTCGGGACGCTCGCGAGCGTCGCGGGGCTGTTCGGGTCGCTGCGTTTCGACACGCCTTCCGGCCCGTCCATCGTCGTCGCCGCAGCGGCGCTGTTCGGGCTCAGCCTGCTGGCGAGGCGCGTTCGCACAGAGGGCTGAAGCGACCGGCCCGAGCACGCGGGCCGGGAAGTGATAGAGTAACGCCCGGCTCCGCTTCACCCGGCGCGGCCGGAGGCGAACGTCGGGTGTTCTACGCGAGCGCCGTAGCCGATCACCGAGCCGCCGGAGGAACCTCCCGTGACCCGTTACGTAACCTCCCATCTCGAGATCCTCGACGCACTGATCGACCCGGCGGGGCTCGACCTGCTCGACATCGGCGCCGGCGACGGCACCTTCTGCAACGCCCTGGCGGCGCGCGGAGCCCGCGTCACGGGGGTCGAGATCGACGCACAGAAGGTCGCGCGCACCCGCGAAGGCGCTGCACCCGGCGTGCAGATCGTCGAGGGCGTCGCGGAGCACCTGCCATTGCCCGGGGCGACCTTCGACCTCGCCTGTTTCGTCTACTCGCTGCATCACGTG
>JBFJWO010000368.1:0-5561 GCA_041623575.1 Gammaproteobacteria bacterium | reverse complement strand
TTCATCGTCGAACCCGTGCAGGGTGAGGGCGGGATGCGCACACCCTCGCCGGGCTACCTCGGCGAGGCCTCGCGGCTGTGCCGCGAGCACGGCGCCCTGTTCGTGCTCGACGAGGTGCAGACGGGCATGGGGCGCACGGGCGCGCTGTTCGCGGCCGAGCACGAGCCCGGGATGCACATCGACGTGCTGCTCTGCGCCAAGGCGCTCGGCGGCGGGCTGTTGCCGCTCGGCGCGATGCTGTGCCGCGAGAACGCGTGGAGCAGCGACTTCGGTCTCTACCATTCCTCCACGTTCGCCAACAATCACCTGACCTGCTCGGTGGGCCTGGCGGCGCTCGAGCGGGTGGTCGCCGACAGCGGCGCGCTGCTGGCGCACGTGCGCGACGTCGGCGCGTACCTCGGCCAGCGCCTGGCGGCGCTGGTGGAGGCGTTCCCGCAGGCCTACGCCGAGGCGCGCGGTGCCGGCCTGATGCGCGGCCTGGTGCTCGCGCCCTGGTCGGGCGAGCGCAGCTACCTGATGTCGCTCGCCAGTCACGGCGGCAATGCGGTCGCGCTGGTGTGCGGCTACCTGCTGAACGAGCGCGGCATTCTCACCGCGCCGGTGTTCAATCACAGTCAGGTCCTGCGCCTGGAGCCGTCGTTGACCATCACGCCCGCCGAGGTCGATCGGCTGATCGATGCGCTGCGCGAGGTGGGCTCGCTGCTGACCCGGGAGAACTACGCGGCGTTGTTCGTGCCGGTCGTCGGCGAGCCCAGCGGCGCGCGCAAGGAACTGCTCGCGGGGCTCGATTTCACGGCGCCCGGACCGGCTCGCGCCCCGCGTGCGGGCGAGCGTTGCCTGGGCCGGTTCGCCTTCCTGATCCACCCGACCGAGTTCGACGACCTGCTGAAATGCCAGCCGCCGGCGTTCGAGCTGTTCGATGCGGCACAGCAGGAGAAGTGGCGAGCGTGGCTGGCATCGTGGTCGGCCAGGCGCTACGCGCCCGGCGTCGCCTATCACCTGCCGGCGCTGCACTCGCGGCGGGGCGGCTACGTCGAGGGCTGGCTGATCGCCTGCCCGCTGACGCCGGCGCAGATGATGCGCCTGCCGCCGCCGGAGCGGCGCAAGCTGGTCGAGGCGTTCCTCGCCATCGCGCGCGACCTCGAGGTGGACATGCTGGGCCTCGGCGCGTTCACTTCGGTCATCACCCGCGCCGGCAGCGACATCGCCGATTGCGGCCTCACCCTCACCACCGGCAACAGTCTGACGGCCATGGTCAGCGCCGAGAGCCTGCTGGCGATGGCCCGCGCGCGCGGCTTGGTGCCGCAGCGGCTCAGCGCCGGTGTCATCGGTGCCGCGGGCTCCGTGGGGCGGCTGGCGTGCCTGCGACTCGCGCACGATCTGGGTACGCTGGTGCTGCTCGGCAACCCCGCCAACCCGAAGTCGACGGCCAAGCTCGAGCGCCTGGGCGGCGAGTTGTACCGCGAGGTCATCAGGAGGCCCGATCGCGAGACGCCCGCGGGCGTGGGTGCGCGCCTCCTCGAACTGCGGGAGGCCGCATTCTGGCGCGCGCTCGACACCGCTGCCGGCACGCCCGCCGATCTGTTCCACGCCGTCGCCGCGGCGTTCGCCGAAGCCGGGCTCGCGGCGCCGATCCGCGCGACCACGGACCTGGGCGGGGAGTTGCCCGCGCTGCCGCTGCTCGTCACCGCGACCAGCCAGGGCGTGTCCTTCATCGACCCGGCCGACCTGGCCGCGGGCGCCATCGTGTGCGATGCCGCCCGCCCGCCGGATGTACGCAAGCAACTGGACGGCAGCGATGCGCAGGTGAGCGTGTACGAAGGCGGCCTGGTGCGCCTGCCCGAGCCGATCGGCCTCGGCAAGGACAACGTGCTCGGCTTCCCCGAGGGGATCAATCTCGCCTGCCTGTCGGAGACCATCGCGCTGACGTTCGCAGGCGCGCGACGCAATTTCAGCATCGGCATGGACGTGGCGCTCGAGGAAGCCCGGTACGTGTACGACACGGCCCTCGCCCACGGCTTCGAGATCGCGCTGCCCGAGCCGGCGGCCAGCGCCGGCGAGCACAGCGGGGCCAGGCTGGCAGCGGCCGGCTGAGCGGGAACGAGGCGGCGTGCTAAGATTCGTGCCGGCCGGGCGCTGCCGGGGGCCTTTCGGAGAGGAGTCGTGGCTACCACAACCGATACGCGCATGCTGCAGATGCTGCGCGCGCAGCCGCTGTTCGAGGGCCTGGACGACGACGTGCTGTCGCCGTTGATGGTGCACTCGGTGCTGCGCACCTACAAGAAGAAAAGCATCGTCGTCAATCAGGACGACGAGACGGACTCGGTGTATTTCATCTGCGAGGGTCGGGTCCGCGCGTTTCGCAACGACGAGCGCGGCCAGGAGATCACCCTCAACATCCTCAAGGCCGGCGACTACTTCGGCGAGTTTGCGCTGCTCGACGATCGCCCGCGCGTCGCCAGCATCGAAACGCTGGACCAGACCGTGGCCATTGCCGTGAGCAAGGGCGGGTTCATGCAGTGTTTCTCCGACAGCGCGCTGATCGCCTGGCGACTGGCGCGAAACCTGGTGCAGAAAGTCCGCAACGCGACCCTGGACTGCAGCAACCTGGCGCTGCTGGACGTGTACGGCCGGGTGGCCGGCGTGTTGCTCAAGAGCGCGGAAAAAGCCGACGACGGCCTGTCGGTCGTGTCGGGGATCACCCACCAGGACATCGCCAACCAGGTCGGCGCTTCGCGCGAGATGGTGAGCCGTATCATGCAGGACATGCGCAGCGGCGGCTACGTGCGTAACGACGGCCGCAAGATAATCATCCTGAGAGATCTGTAGCGGCACGACGGCTGTCGGCTTCGCCATAGATCATTTGGCGGCACCGGCGCCGCCGGCAGTCACTGGCAACAATGCGGTGGGCGCGCCGCGCGGGCGGGCGCCCCCCGCCGGTAAGGACGCACTCAGTAACGGTTGTTGTTGAATACCAGGTCGCCGCCGGGCGCGCCCGTGTGGCAGGCGATGCACCCCGCCGGTGCGCCTTTCGCGACCCGCCCCGCCAGTTGCATGCCGGCCGGGTTCTTGTCGAGGCTGCCGTTGGCCAGGTACTTGGCCCAGAACCAGTCTTTGTTGTCGCCGTCGTAGCCGCGTTCGCGCCGGTACATGATGGTCACGGCCGCCAGCCACTTGTCGGGGTCGTCTGCGACCGCGCCCATGCTGACCCCCTCGCCGCCGTAGTTGCGTTTGGTGATCAGCACACCCGTGTGGCCATCGACTGTCAGCGTCGACTCGAGGGTATCGAGCACCGCGCCGTGCGGGTGCAGCCCTTTGTAGGGCTTGGACACCAGCGCGCCCGGCCCCGCCAGGCCGGCGGCGACCATCGCGTTCCACACCTTGCCGGCGTACGCGACGCTTGCCGGATCGCCGAACGGCGCCTGGGCGCCCGCCAGGCCCGCGAAAGCCGCCAACGCACCGGCGGCGCAGGCGCCGGCCAGTCTGCCGATTCTCCTCATGGGTCTCTCCTCCGGGTCGCGGGCAGGTTTGCCCGCAATCGGGTTCGACTCCGCGTGCGTCGCGGTGTTCCCTGGACCGGCGTTTTCACCCGCGGCGGAGCGGGGCCAGGCGGGCCGGATCGAAGGGGGCGAGGTCGATCTGCGAGGACGCGCCTTCGGCGATCAACTCGGCCAGGGCGAAGCCGCTCGCCGGCGCGTTGAGCATGCCCCAGCAATTGTGGCCGGTGGCGATGAAGGCGCCGTCGACCCCTTGCGTGCGCCCGAGCACGGGCATGGCGTCGCGACAGATCGGCCGGTAGCAGGCCTGGCGCGCACCGATCGGTGCGCCGTCGAACAGGCTCGACAGGCGCGCAGCGATCGCCTGTAACCGGTCGCAGGCGGTGTCGTCGACCTGCACCTCGGCGGGCGAGAGGGGAACCGGAGAGTCGTCGGAGAACCCGCACAGGTACACCTCGCCGTCGGGCCGCACCACGACCTCGGGCCCGTGGCGTTCGCCGGCTTCGTCCTCGTGGTCGAGAAACAGCGCCGCGGGCGCCGCCGGCGCGGGCGGGCGCAGCGTGATGCTGTATCCCTTCAATCCGTAGACGGCGGGTACCGGCAGCCAGCGGGCCGCGAGCACGCTCCACGGCCCCATCGCGATCACCAGCGCGTCCGTTGCGACGTGCACCCCGCCGGCGCGCACGCCGGTGACACGCCCGGCCGTCACCTCCACGGCCTCGAGTTCGGCGAGGCGTAGCGATGCGCCGGCCGCCAGCGCGGCATCGAGCAGGGCCCGCGTGAAGCGCGCCGGGTGCAGTTGCGCGGTGCTCGACGGATCGCCGAGTTGTTGCTGCAAGCGGCAGTCGCCGTCGAGCCAGGCGGGCAGGGAGCGTGCGTCGCTGTCGCGGCGGCCCAGGGCACGCCGCGCCGAGGTCGCCACGGCGAACGTGTCGATCCGCCGGTAGCCGTAGTCGACCGGGAGCGTCGCCGCGAGGTCGGCATGCAGGTCGAAGCTGGCGCGGGCCAGCGCGTCCTGCGCCTGGCCCGTGCACCAGTCGCGGGCGAGGAAACCGCCTGACTTGCCGGAAGCCGCGCAGGCTGGTGCGCAGCGCTCGATGAGGGTCGCGCCGATGCCTTTACGCGAGAGGTAATAGGCCACCGAGCAACCGATCACGCCCGCGCCGGCGATGACTACCCGCATGGCGAAAGCTGCCGCGCACCGGAGGGGCCCGCACCGGACCCGGGGGCGGCAGGGCCGGTCGCCCGATCGCCGCCGCGGGTAGGCTGCGCGGTCGCTGTAGCGTTCATTCGTCCGGGAATCCTCGTGACCGGCGATCGAGCGATGCTAGCGCGTGCCGGGCGCGATTGCATTTGCCGAGCGCCGACGCTGGTCGTGTGCTGCGCGGTGGGTGAAAATGGACCGTGCCCGGCGACCGCCGGGCAGCGCAATCGATCCGCGAACGACAAGGGAGCGCCATGCAGTCAACGCTCGTGATCCTGGTGGTCGGCCTCTCGCCGTCGCTGGTGGGTGAGCACACGCCGAATCTCAGGCGGCTTGCGCAACGCGGCGCGTTGCGCCCGCTCGACATGACGTTACCGGCGGTGACGTGCAGTGCGCAGTCCACGCTGGTCACCGGGTCGCCGCCGGCAGTGCACGGCGCGGTGGCCAACGGCTGGTATTTTCGCGACCTCTCCGAGGTCTGGCTGTGGCGCCAGAGCAACCGGCTGATCGCGGGCGAAAAGATCTGGGAGGCCGGCAAGGCACGCGACCCGGCGTTCACCTGCGCGAAGCTGTTCTGGTGGTACAACATGTATTCCAGCGCCGACTACGCGATCACCCCGCGGCCGCTCTACCCGGCCGACGGGCGCAAGGTGTTCGACATCCACACCCACCCGCTCGAGATGCGGGCCGCGCTGAAGACGGACCTCGGCGACTTTCCCTTCCCGGAGTTCTGGGGGCCGATGGCCGGCATCGGCTCGTCCCGCTGGATCGCGGACTCGGCGAAGTGGGTCGAGGAGCGGCACGCCCCGGACCTGAGTCTCGTCTACCTTCCGCACCTCGACTACGGCCTGCAGAAGATC
>JBFJWO010000367.1:0-5566 GCA_041623575.1 Gammaproteobacteria bacterium | reverse complement strand
TGCAGGCGCGCCCGCGCACCTCCTGCCAGGTGGCTGGCTCGCCGTCGAACACGGCTTCGACCAGGCAGCGGCCGTACGCTCCCTGTTCGAAGCCGCCGGTTTCGAGCGGCTGCGCAGCGCCCGCGACCTCGCCGGGCAGGACCGCGCGACCCTCGGCGTGGCGCCGTGACCGCCGCGGCGACGAGCGCGGACGCGCGCCCGCGCCGTAGCGAACGGAACGCGCTCGCTCGACTGGCCGGGCCGTTGATCGTCGCCCAGGTGTCGCAGGTCGGGATGGGCTTTACCGACACGGTCATGGCCGGACGGCTGAGCCCGCTGGACCTGGCGGCAGTGGCGCTGGGGTCGATCCTGTGGCTGCCCGTGTTCCTGCTGTTCTTCGGCCTGCTGAACGCGCTCGCGCCCACCATCGCACAGTTGCAGGGGGCGGGGCGCAGCGGCGCGATCGGCGCCAGCTACCGCCAGGGCGTGTGGCTCGCCACCGCGCTCGGGGTCGCCGCGGTGCCGGTGACACTGGCCGTGGCCCGGGTGCCGGCCTGGATCGGCACCGTGCCCGAGGTCGCCGACCTCACCGCCGCCTACCTCTATCCCGTGGCCTGGGGGATGCCGGCCACCTGCCTGTTCCTGGCAGCGCGGTTCGCCACCGAAGGGGTCGGGCGCACGCGCCCGGTGATGTACATCAACCTGTGCGGGCTGGCGCTCAACGCGCTCGGCAACTACGCCTTCATGTACGGCGAACTCGGCGCCCCGGCGCTGGGCGCGGTCGGCTGCGGGGTGGCGACCTTCCTGGTGATGTGGGTGGACCTGCTGCTGCTGCTCGGCTACCTCGCCTGGCACCCGCACTTTCGGGCGTACGCGCTGTTTCGCGACTGGCGCGGCCCGGAGCGCGCGGCGATCGCGGGCCTGCTGCGCCTGGGCACGCCGATCGCGCTCGGCATCATGACCGAGGTGGTGATGTTCCTCACCGTCGGCCTGATGATGAGCACCGTGAGCGCCACCGCCATGGCCGCGCACCAGGTCGTCCTCAACCTGGCCGCGCTGGCGTTCATGGTGCCGCTCAGCATCGGCATGGCGGTGCTGATCCGGGTCGGCCACCTCGCCGGCGCCCGTGAATACGCCCGTGCGCGCACCGTCAGCCTGACCGGTGCCGGCATGTCGATCGCCTCGATGGCGGTCTCGGCCGGCGCCATGCTGCTGATCCCGGCCGTGCTGGTCGCGGTGTACACCCGCGACCCGACCGTCACCGCGCTCGCGGTCGAACTGCTCCTGCTGGCCGCGTTGCTGCAGATCCCCGACGGCCTGAACATCACCCTCGTGCATGCCCTGCGTGGGCTGAAGGACGCCGTCGTGCCCATGCTGATCGGCATCCTGTGCTACTGGGTGTGCGGCCTGGGGCTCGCCTGGTACCTCGGCTTCGTGCGCGGCGACGGCCCGACCGGCCTGTGGAGCGGACTGGTCGCGGGGATGAGCCTGTCGTGCCTGCTGATGGGGTGGCGCCTGCACCGCGTGCTGGCAGCGCGCGAGCGGCACGCGGCACCGGCCTGAGCGCACCCCGCCGGGCGCGCTCCGCTGCGCTACACTGCGCTTTTCGACGCCGGGAACCGCCATGAGTGCCGATGCCACACTGAGCGAGCAGCAACGCTTGCGCTACAGCCGCCAGATCCAGCTGCCGCAGGTCGGCGTGGAGGGCCAGGCCCGCATCCGCGCCGCGCACGCCCTGGTGGTCGGCGTCGGCGGCCTCGGTTGTCCCGCCGCCATGTACCTGGCCGCATCGGGCATCGGCCGCCTGACCCTGGTCGACTACGACCAGGTGGAGTTGTCCAACCTGCAACGCCAGATCGCCCACACCACCGCCGACATCGGCAAGCTCAAGACCGAGTCCGCCCGCGAGACCTGCCTGGCGCTCAACCCGGAGGTGGAGATCGACACCGTGTCGACGGCACTCGACGACGAGGAACTCGAAGAGCAGGTCCGCAATGCCGACGTGGCGCTCGATTGCAGCGACAACTTCCCCACGCGCTTCGCGATGAACGCCTACTGCTGGCGCCACGGCGTGCCGCTGGTGTCGGGCGCGGCGATGCGCATGGAGGGCCAGGTGGCGGTGTTCCGCGGCGATCGCCCGAACGCCAGCCCGTGCTATCACTGCCTGTTTCGCAAGGCGCCCGAGGGCGGCGAGGCCTGCTCGGAGATCGGCGTGATGTCGGCGCTGGTCGGTGTGATCGGCAGCCTGCAGGCGCTGGAGGCGATCAAGGTGCTGCTCGACGTCGGCCAGAGCCACATCGGGCAACTGCTGCTCTACGACGCGGTGACGTTCGAGTTCCGCGCGGTCAAGGTGCCGAAAGACCCGCGCTGCCCGGTGTGCGGCGAGCAGGCGGCGGAGGCCGCGACCGGCGCCTGAGGCCTCAGCGCCCGCCGCTCAGCGCTGCCACCTCGCACATCGCGCCGGTAAGGCGCTCGAGGTCCTCGCCGTTGATCACGTAGGGCGGCATCACGTAGATCAGCTTGCCGAACGGGCGTACCCACACGCCGCGGGCGACGAATGCCTCCTGCGCCGGCGCGACGTCGACCGGCTCGCGCATCTCGATGACCCCGATCGCGCCGAGCACGCGCACGTCCGCGACGCCCGGCAACGCGCGGGCGCTTTCGAGGCCGCGTTCGAGCGCGCCCTCGATGCGCGCGACGTTGTTCTGCCAATGGGTGCTCAACAGCAGGTCGATGCTCTCGCGCGCCACCGCGCAGGCCAGCGGGTTCGCCATGTAGGTCGGCCCGTGCATCAGCACCGGCGCCTCGCCGCTCGAGATACCGTGCGCGACCCGTTGCGTGGCGAGCGTCGCCGCCAGGGTCAGGTAGCCGCCGGTGAGCGCCTTGCCGACGCACATGATGTCCGGGGCGACGCCGGCGTGCTCGGCGGCGAACAGCTTCCCCGTGCGCCCGAAACCGGTCGCGATCTCGTCGAAGATCAGCAGCACCTCGAAGCGCTCGCACAACTCGCGCGCCGCGCCGAGGTAGTGCGGCGAGTAGAAGTACATCCCGCCCGCCCCCTGCACGACGGGCTCGAGGATGAGCGCCGCCAGTTGCTCGTGGTGGGTTTCGAGCAGCGCTTCGAGTTCGCCCGCGTCCTGCTCCTGCCAGGGTTCGTGAAAACGCACCCCCGGACGCGGCGCGAACACCTGCTTGGCGAGCGCGTCGCTGAACAGGTGATGCATGCCGTTCACGGGGTCGCACACCGACATGCAGCCGAAGGTGTCGCCGTGATAGCCGCCGCGCACCGTCAGCAGCCGCTGCTTGCCCGCGCGCCCCTGCGAGTACCAGTACTGCAGCGCCATCTTGATCGCGACCTCGACCGACACCGAGCCCGAGTCGGCGAAAAAGACGTGCTGCAGAGGTTCGGGCGTCAGCGCGATCAGGCGCTCGGCGAGCTGCACCGCCGGCTCGTGCGCGAGCCCGCCGAACATCACGTGCGCCAGGCGCTCGGCCTGGGTGCGCAGCACGTGGTTGATGCGCGGGTGGCTGTAACCGTGGATCGCGCACCACCACGACGCCATGCCGTCGATCAGCTCGCGCCCGTCGGCGAGCTTGAGCCGCACGCCGTTGGCGGCCACCACCGGGTAGGTGGGCAGCGGATCGAGCATCGAGGTATAGGGGTGCCACAAGTGCTCGCGATCGAACGCGAGCCACTGCGCGCTGGCGGCGGGATCGCTGCTCACGGCGCGGGCCTCGCGCGGCGCGACGACGCAGTGCTCAGAACAGTTCCTCCACGGCGCGCGGCTCGAACACGTACTCGGCGTTACAGAACTCGCAGCGCACGCTGACCCGGCCCTGCTCGGCGACGATCGAGTCGGCCTCCTCGCGGCCGAGCCCCTGCAGCATCGCGGCACTGCGCTCGCGCGAGCAACCGCAGGCGAAACGCAGCTCGCGGCTGTCGAGCAATTGCACCGTCTCCTGGTGGTAGAGCCGCTGCAGTATCTCGAGCGCCCCGAGCCGGGTGATCTCCTGGCGGGTGATGGTCTCGGTGAGGTGACACAGACGGTCCCAGCCGTCGCTGTCGTGCGAAGCGCGCTCGGGCATGCGCTGGATCAGCATCCCCGAGCAATGCTCGGTGTCGGCCATCAACCACAGGCGCGTTGCCAGTTGCTCGGAGCGGGCGAAATAGCCCTCGAGCGCGAGCGGCAGGTCGCCGCCGCTGACGTCCACTACGCCCTGGTAACGTTCCGGCGGCTTGCCGGTCTCGATAGTGATCGCGAGCTGCGCGTTGCCGAACAGGTCGGGCGTGCCGTTCGGTTCGCGCTGGTAGCGCGCCAGCCCGCGCAACCCGCCGCCCGAGCGCATCTGCGTGACCAGCAGGGTGATCGCCGCGTCGCCGCGCACCTGCAGCGACAGGGAACCGTCGAACTTGATGGTCGCCGCGAGCAACGCGGTGGCGGCGAAAGCCTGGCCGAGCACGCGTTGCACCGTCGGCGGATACTCGGCGCGCGCCAGCACCTCCTGCCAGGTCCGGTCGAGGCGCACGAGCTCGCCGCGGCAGGCCAGGTCGGGAAACAGGAAACGCTGCAGCGCGTCGTTGTGGGGCGTCGGGCGATCGGCCATGGTCGCGGGCGGCGGGCGAAGCGATGCGCCGCGCTAGCGGCGCAGGCGCGCGCGCAACAGTTCGTTGACCTGCGCCGGGTTGGCCTTGCCCGCGGTGGCTTTCATCACCTGGCCGACGAAGAAGCCGAGGATCTTCTCCTTGCCGGCGTGGAACTGCTCCACCTGTTGCGGGTTGGCCCGCACCACCTCGTCGACCACCGCCGTCAACTCGCCGCTGTCGGTGATCTGGCGCAGGCCCCGCGCGTCGATGATCGCGTCCGCCTCGCCGCCGTCTTCCCACATCGCCTCGAAGACTTCCTTGGCGAGCTTGCCCGACAGGGTGGCGTCCTCGATACGGCGCAACACGCCCGCCAGGCGCTGCGGGCTCATCGGGCTCGCGCCGATCTCGAGCCCGGCGCGGTTCAGCGCCGCCGCCAGCTCCCCTGTCACCCAGTTCGCCGCCAGTCGCGGCTCGCAACCGGCCGCCGCGAGCACCGCTTCGAAATAGTCGGCGACCTCGCGGCTCGCGGTAAGCGCCGATGCCACCTCGGCGCCGAGCGCGTATTGCTCGACGAAGCGTTGCTGCTTGGCCTGCGGCAACTCCGGCAGGCTGGCGCGCACCTGCTCGATGTAGGCCGGCTCGATCTCGACCGGCAGCAGGTCGGGGTCGGGGAAATAGCGGTAGTCGTTGGCTTCTTCCTTGCTCCGCATCGAGCGCGTCTCGTCACGCACCTCGTCGTAGAGCCGCGTTTCCTGCACGACTTCGCCGCCGCCTTCGAGCACCTCGATCTGGCGGGCGATCTCGATGTTGATGGCCTTCTCCAGGAAACGAAAGGAGTTGAGGTTCTTCAGCTCCGCGCGGGTGCCCAGGCGTTCGGCGCCGCGCCGGCGCACCGAGACGTTGGCGTCGCAACGAAACGAGCCTTCCTGCATGTTGCCGTCGCTGATCTCGATATAGCGCACCAGCGAGTGGATCTTGCGCGCGTAGGCGACCGCCTCGGCC
>JBFJWO010000366.1:0-5605 GCA_041623575.1 Gammaproteobacteria bacterium | reverse complement strand
GGCGTGCCTCGTCCAGCGTATCGCCCGTGCAGGCACGGAATTTCTCCTCCAGGTCACGGTCGCGGATGCCGCGCTCTATGTCCTCCAGCGAAACCGCGCGGTGGGCGCTCACTTCGCCGCCGCCCGCCAGCCGGGCGGTGATGCGGCAATTCCTGACCTGCGGCGTCTGCGCGGAGAACTCGTCCAGGATGTCGACGGTGGTCCGCCCGATCAGCGCCAGCACGTCCGCGTCCAGGAAGCGGCCGCCTTCGAAGCTGCGCGGGCTCACCTGCCCGTCCAGCAGCGCCATGGCGACCGCGACCGGCATGGAATGATCGGCGGTCTCGCGGGTCTTCGGCCGCCACAGCTCCGGGTCCTTCACGGCGCCTTCGTGCGCCGACCTGTAGGTGTCGATGGTGAGCGACTCGACGGCCGCGACATCGAGCCGCGCGCGCAGCTCGAGCGCCGTGGCGATCGGCAGCTGACAGGAGTCGCGTACCGGGTAGGTCTTGATGTTCGATTGATTCAGACCGAAGCTCACCGCCTCGCCCAGCACCGGCAGGCGCAGCGGAAAGGGTTTCCCGGTGGTCTGGTTCCAGACCCCGAACACCCCCTCGAAGGCGTCGAACGGGCCGCTCATGCCCTGGCGCGCCAGCAGCGCGGCGAAGATCCCGGCACGGGCGCCGTTCGGCCCGGCGCATCCCTTCCACATGGACAGCTCCCCGGCGCGCGTCTGGTAGGTGCACAGGTTGGGGATCACCGCCAGCGCCGCCGCGTGTCCGAGTTGCTCGCGGGACAGGCCGAGCATGCGCCCGGTGGCGAGCGCGCAGGCCAGCGCACCGACCACGGGCTGGTCCCAGCCGGCGTCGTTGAAAGGCACGCTGTCGGTGAAGCGGCACTGGATCTCGTAGGCAACGGCGAGGCCGAGGATGAACGTGCGCCCGTCCAGGGCGAACCCTTCGGCAACCGCCAGCAGCCCCGGCAGGTTGTCCGAGGGGTGACAGGCGTCGAGCGTGCGGTAGGCGTCGTTGAAATCCAGGTAGCGCACCATGCTGCCGTTGACGAACGCGGCCATCTCCAGCGTCGTGCGCTGCGTGCCGCCGAACAGCCGGGCACCCGGCGCGGCGGCGGTCGGCTGCGCGACCCGCCGGGCGATACGGACCGGCGGCGCGAGGTAGGCAGCCATCGCCACGCCGATCGAATCGATCACCCGGGCCTTGGCGGCCCGCACGGCGTCGTCGGACAGGTGCGCGTACTCGAAGGCGAGCACGAAATCGACCAGCCTGGCGGTGAAGGGATCCATGACGACTCCCGCGTCAGTTGACGTGCGGTGATTCGATCGACCCGGCACACAGGCGGGGCGCGATCCACGACGCCGCCTCGAGCAGCGCGCCCGTCGCGCCCGGCAGCGCCACCAATTGTAGACCGATCGGCAGCCCCCCGGGCCCGGCGCCGCTCGGCAGGTGCAGGCACGGGCCGCCCAGCAGGGTCCAGAGCCGATTGAATATCGCGTTGCCGGTGCCGGCGAGCCCGCGTGGCGCTTCGCCCGGGGTGCTCAAGGTCAGCACGACTTCCGCCGGCGCCAGCAACTGCGCGAGGCGCGCGCGGGCGGCATCGATCCCGCGCCGGGCCGCGCCGGTATCCTCCGGCGCGAGCGAGCGCCCGGTCGAGATGAACCCGTCCATCTCGGCACTCAGCAGCGTACGGTGCTCGCGCCGCTCGTAGGCCATGCTCTCGGCGACTTCGCCGGCCATCACCACCCGGTGATGCGCGTTCAGCAAAGCGAACGCCTCGCGCAGGTCGAGTTCGCGCACCTGCGCACCGGCGCCCGCCAGGGCAACACCTGCCGTGCGCAAGTGCTCGCGCATGAACTCGTCCGCCACTTCCCACTGCGGCGGTATGACTACCACCAGGCGCGGCGCCGGGGCTGCTGTTCCCTGCTCGCGCAACGGTTCGCCGGCGAGCACCGCTTCGAGCAGCGGCACGTCGCTCAGCGAACGGCACAGAAAGCCGATGGTGTCGAAAGACGGCGCGAGGTGCTTGAGCCCGGCGGTGGGAATCCGACCGAACGCGGGCTTGTAGCCGACCACGCCGCAGAACGCCGCCGGGCGGATGATCGACCCCCCGGTCTGGGTGCCCAGCGCCGCCGGCACCATGCCGGCGGCTACCGCTGCCGCCGAGCCGCTCGACGAGCCGCCGGGCGTGTGCTCGGGGCGGAGCGGATGGCGTGTCGGCCCGGGGTGGGCGAAGGCGAACTCGGTGGTGACCGTCTTGCCGGCGATGATCGCGCCGGCCTCGCGCAGGCGAGCGACGCAGGTCGCGTCGGTCGCCGGGCGGTTGTCCCGGTAGATGGGCGAACCGTGACGCGTCGCGAGGTCGCGCGTGTCGATGACGTCCTTGATCCCGATCGCCACGCCGTGCAGCGGCCCTCGCGGCTTGCGCCGGTCGCAGGCTCTGGCCTCGTCGAGGAACCGATCGGCGTCGAACTCCGCCCACGCGTGGATGCCGGGCTCGCGTGCCTCGATGCGCCCAACCAGGGCTTGCGCAAGCTCCAGCGCGCTGAGGGTGCGCGCGGCGATCGCACGTGCCGCCGCGCTGGCGCCGAGCCGGGTGAGATCCGTTGCGACTTCCGGCATGGTCAGCCGGCGCCGGCGCGCAATCGCCGGGTTGCTTCCTCGTCCACCTGCCGCGCGGCGGGGTCGATGACGACCCCGTAGACCTCGCGAGCGTCGGCCAGCGCGATGTAGCCGTCGCGCCAGTCGTCGAGCACCCGCCGCGGATCGCGCTCGCGCGGGTCGCCGTAGCCGCCGCTGCTCGGGCCCACGTAGCGGATCACGTCGCCGGCCCGCATCTTGCGGCCGGTCAGCTTGGACGGCATGTCCTCCGGCGCCTCGCCGTGCGGGTTGCGAACCAGCCGCCCCGTGAGCCCGTCGTTGCCGCCGAACAGCCCGCGCGGCGCTTCGGTGTGACGGTCGCCGTTGCTGGAGATGAAACCGTCGCGCAGGAAGCGCACTTCACGCGTGACGCCGATGCCGCCACGCGTGCGCCCGGCGCCCGGCGGATCGGGCCGCAGCTCGTAGCGTTCGACCCGCAGCGGGTAGTGCATCTCGATCTCCTCGGCCGGCACGTTGCGCGTGTTCGCCATCAGGTTGTCGACGCAGTCGAGCCCGTCGCGCTCCAGGCGTCCGCCGTAGCTGCCCTCGTTGACCTCGACGCACACCCAGTACTGCTGCTTTTCCTGCTCGAACCCGGAGTAGGAGATGCTCATCACCGAGGCCGAGTTGCCCGCCGTGACGCGTTCGGGCAGCACCGGCGCCAGCGCCTGGATGACGCAATCGATCAGGCGTTGCACCTGCGCCATGCGCGAGAAGCACGCGCGCGGGAAGTTGGGATTGAAGATGCTCCCCTTGGGCGCGACGACGCTCACCGGGCGGAACATGCCCTCGTTCTGCGGAATGAACTCCTCGGACATCGCCTCGTCGAGCATCAGGGTGCGGATCACGTAGTAGCAGGCCACCAGCAACGAGCCCTCGAACGGCACGTTGAAGGCGGTCTCGACCTCGTCGGCCGACCCGGTCAGGTCGATGGTCACGTCGCTGCCGCGCACCCTGACGGTGACGTTGACCTTCAGCCGCCGGCCCCAGTTGCGCCCGTCGTCGTCCAGCCAGCTCTCGGCATGATAGTCGCCGTCGGGGACCTTCTCGATCTCCGCGCGTAGCCGCCGCTCGGAGTAGTCCATCCAGTAGTAGGCGGTGCCGAGCACCGTCTCCACGCCGTAGCGGGCGACGAGCTTCTCGAAACGGTCCTTGCCGAGGCGCACGGCGGCGATCATGGCTTCGATGTCGGCGGCGTTCATCTCGGGTGTGCGCACGCTGTCCTGCAGCAGTTTCCAGACCTCGGCGTTGCGCCGCCCGCGGTCGTAGAGCTTGACCGCGTTGAACAACAGGCCCTCGGCGTACACGTCGATGAGATCGACGTTCAGGCCCGGCGCGGCCGCACCGATGTCGACCAGGTGCGCGGTCGCCGCGGCGAACCCCAGCAGTTGCCCGTCGGCGAACAGCGGCGTCGCCACGCACATGTCGGGCGTGTGCGACGCACCGAGGTAGGGATGGTTGTGCAGGATGATGTCGCCTTCGTGGAACTCGCCGCGCAGGGTGCGGCTGAAACCGCGGATGTAGGCCGGCAGCGAGCCGATGTGCATGGGCGAGCTCTCGCTTTCGCACAGCTCCCGCCCCTGCGCGTCGAACAGCCCGCAGCCGAGATCCTCGGATTCGCGAATGATGCTCGAATAGGACATGCGGTAGAGCACGTGGGCCATCTCGTGGGCCACGGCGTTGAACGCACCGCCCACCACGCGCAGGGTCACCGGGTCGATCGCGCTGTAGTCGACCGTCTCCGGCGACAAGGGGGCCGCGGTGGCGGGTTCCCGCTCCAGCGCCTCGACGCAGGCCTCGAACAGTTCGGCACCGAGCGTGTCCAGCGAGTCCGCAGCTGCGCGCCCGGTGTCGAAGGGCACGCTGCGCACTACCTGGCGTGCACCGGCGACCAGTTCGCCTTCGACGACCTTCTCGCGCTCCAGCGCACCGCGCACGCGCAGCTCGAACTGCCAGGCGTCTCCGTAACGCTCACGCAAGCGCGCGCTCAGCGCCTCGCGGCTGTCGGCGGGCTCGCTCATGTCGCGCAGGCCTCCGTCTTGGTGATAACGATATTCGCGTGCCGGTCGACGCCGGCGGTGAAACCGGGCGGGATCACCGTGGTGGAATCGGCTTGTTCGATGACGGCCGGACCGGTGAACCGGTTGCCGGCCAGCAGCGCGGCGCGCGGGAAGTGGGGCGTGTCGAGCGCATGCACGCCGGACCCGGTGTCGAAGACCACCGGGCGCAGCGCGGGGGGCACGCCCGGCGACGCGTCCCCGGCGTCGATCTCGGGCGGGCGCAGCGACGCGCCGCGGCCGATGCCCACCACGCGCAGGTTGACGAGCTGGACCTCTTTCTCGGGGGAACAGGAGCCGTACTCGCGCCGGTGCTCGGCGTCGAACGCGCGCCTCAGGGCCGCCAGGAACCCGGCGTCGATCGCGCCGTCGGCAACCGGCGCGCACAGCTCGTACCCCTGCCCCCGGTAGCGGCAGTCGGCCTGGCGCACGAAGACCATGGCCTCGGGATCGAGACCGTCCTCCTCGAGCTGGCGGCGCGCCGCTTCCTCCAGCTCGGCGAACACGCCGGCGATGCGCCCGATGTCCGCCTGCGAAACCAGTTGCAGCTCGGTGCGGCTGAACTCGTACCTGAGATCGGCCGTCAGCAAGCCGATCGCCGAGGTCAGGCCGGGATACAGCGGGACGATCACCCGCGGGATGGACAGCTCCGCGGCGATCTCGCAGGCAAACAGGGGTCCCGCCCCGCCGAACGCCGCCAACGCGAAATCGCGCGGGTCGTAGCCCTTGCGCACGCTGCTCTCCTCGATCGCGTGCACCATGTTGTGGGTCAGTCTCCTGATCGCACCGAGCGCCGCTTCCTCCACGCTCATGCCGAGCGGCCGGGCGAGCGCACGCTCCACGGTGCTGTGCGAGAGCGCGGGATCGAGCGGCAGGCGCCCGCCGAGAAAGTTCTCCGCGTTGACCCGCCCGAGC
>JBFJWO010000365.1:0-5619 GCA_041623575.1 Gammaproteobacteria bacterium | reverse complement strand
TTCCAAGGCGCGGGAGCGGGCGTCGGGGGCGCTGGCGAGTTTCACGACCGGGCTGCTGATCACGCTGGGCGACCAGAAGGCGATCGTCTTCTATCTCGGCTTCTTTCCCGCGTTCCTCGACGTGACGACGCTCACCGCGCTCGATGCGGGGGTAATCGTCGCGATCGCGGCGGTGGCCGTCGGCGGCGCGAAGCTGACTTACGCGTTCCTCGCCGGGCGGGCGAGCCGGGTGCTGCAGGGCTCTCGGGCGACGCGCCTCCTGAACGTCGCCGCCGCCGGCGTGTTGAGCGCGGCCGGCGCGTTCCTGCTGATCGGGGCGTGAGGCGCCCGGCGGTTCAGGGTGCCGCCTGCGTCAGGCTCCAGTGGACGAGTCGTTTGAGCACGCCGCCCAGCGCCTCGTCGAAGGCATCGACGATCCCGGACACGTCGCCGGTTTCCACCGCCACGGTGCGCTCGAAGTTCCTCGACGCGACGATCTTCTGCCTGGCCAGTGCGACCAGCTTGGCGTTGATGCGCACGCGCACCAGGCCCAGCGGGCGCTCGAAGTACTCTACCTGGAACTCGCGCAGCTCGGTCTTGAGGCTGTAGTCCGAGCGCAGCCCGAGCGCCTGGCGACCGACCGCGACGATGCGCTCGGAGTTCTCGAAGCTCTCGATGAGCAGGGTCTGTACCATGCGCGGCGCGCGGTTGGTCCAGCGGGCCCCGGCGATGTACTGCAGCTGCGTCGGCGTGGGCCGCGCCGCGATACGGGTGGTATCGAGCCCGCGCGCCGCGATGGGCTCCTCGATGACCAGTTGCCAGGCGACCGCCGGCGTCTCCTCCGGGAAGGTGCTCTTGGGCGTCAGGCTGTAGAGGTCGGGGGGCGGCTCGGAGTTGATCAGCGAGCCGCAGCCGAGCGCCAGGGCGCTGCCCAGCGCCAGCGCGACAGGGCGCAGAACGACCCGGGACCACGGTGTCCGGGCCGCGCAGCGCGCGATGCTTCTCACGACGGCTTCGACGCCGACGGCGCCGCGGCGTGCCGCCTTGCCCCCTGTTGCTGGTCCACGCCCGCACATCATCGGTTCTGCACCCTTATCTCCGATTGTTCCGCGCCAATGAGAAAACGCGCACCTTCACTGTCGAGGCGTTCGGTCAACCGCGCCATGCTGCTGACCAGCAGGCTCGCCTCGTTCAGGAACTCCGACAACTGCTTGAAGCCGTCGCCGGTGAACTGGTTCAGCGATTCGCGGTTCTCCTCGAGCACGGCGTTGGCGGTGCTCGCGAAACGGCCCATGCCGCGCACGCCCTCGCGCATCTCCGCCACCAGCAGGCGCACGTCGTTGCGCAGCAGTTCGTCGGCGCTGGCGGTGGCGCTGCGCAGGTTGCGCAGGCTGGCGCCGGCTTCCCCGGCCAGCACCTCGAAGGTCGCGGCCAGCTTCCGGGCCGATTCCACGAGCACCAGCATTTCGCCGCTCAGACGCTCGAGCGAGTCCAGCGTGCGCTCGATCTGCACGCGACGCCCGGCCACGCTGGCGGTCAGGTCGCGCACGTCGGCCAGGATCGCGCCGAACGCCGCCTGGTTGTCGTCGTTCAGCACCTCGCTCAGGCGGCCCATCAGGACGACGGCGCTCGCCAGCATGTCCGGGGCGCCGGTCACCAGTTGCTCCATGGCGGAGGGCGTGGACGGAATCACCGCGCGCCGCTGGCCGGGCTGCGCGACCAGCAGCGTGCTCCCGGCGTCCGCGCCCCCGATGTTGACGAACGATACGCCGGTGATGCCCTGCAGTTCCAGCGCCGCCTGGTCGCCCTCGCGGATCGGCGTGGCGGCGCCGATCCGGGCGGTGACCTGGACGCGGCCGGGATCCTGCGGGTCGATCGCGATCGAGTGGACCTCGCCGATGCGGATGCCCCGGTAGCGCACGTCGCCGCCCACCGCCAGCCCGGCCACGGAGCCGGTGAAATAGACGTCGTAGAAACGGAACTCGCGATCCGCCTGCGATTGCGCCAGCCACGCCACGAACACGAACGCGGCCGCCACGCTCGCGAGCACGAACAGGCCGACGAGGAGATAGCTGGCGCGGTTCTCCATCTCAGGCGCCCGTGGCGGGCATCGTGACACCGGCACGCGCCGGTACGCGGGCCGTGCCCTGCGCTCGAGCGGCGCGCGCGCGCGGACCGTTGAAGTACTCGTGCACCCACGGGTGATCGTAGGCCCGCAACTCGTCCAGCGTGCCGGTCACGAGCACGCGCTGCTCGGCGAGCACCGCCACCCGGTCGCAGATTCGCTGCAGGCTGTCCAGGTCGTGCGTGACCATGAACACCGTCAGCCCCAGCTGGCGCTGCAGCGTCGCGATCAGCTCGTCGAAGCCCGCCGCGCCGATGGGGTCGAGGCCCGCGGTCGGCTCGTCCAGAAACACGATCTCGGGGTCGAGCGCCAGCGCCCTCGCCAGCCCGGCGCGCTTGCGCATGCCGCCGGACAACTCGGAGGGGAACTTGGCGCCAGCCTGCGCCGGCAACCCGACCAGGCCCAGCTTGAGCGCGGCGAGCTCGTCGGTGAGGCGCGGCGAGAGCGAATAGCTCTCCCGCATCGGCACCTCGATGTTCTGGGCAACGGTGAGCGAGCTGAACAACGCGCCGTCCTGGAACAGCACGCCCCAGCGGGTCTCGTAGCGTGCGCGCTCGGCGCCCGGCAAGGTCGCCAGCTGCTGGCCGAACACCGAGACGCTGCCCCGCGCCGGCGGGTTCAAGCCGACGATCGTGCGCAGCAGCACCGATTTGCCGGTGCCCGACCCGCCGACCACGCCGAGCACTTCGCCGCGATAGACGTCGAGGTCGAGGCCGGCGTGAATGACCTGCCGGCCGAACCGGGTGTGCAATCCCCGCACCTCGATGATCGGCGTACGCGAGGCGGGGCTCACACGCCGACCAGGTCGAAGAAGATGGAGAACATCGCGTCGAGCACGATCACCAGGAAGATCGCCTCCACCACCGCGCGCGTCGTCTGCCGGCCCACCGATTCGGCGCTGCCCGAGACCTGCAGTCCCTCGTAACACCCGACCAGCGCGATCACCGCGGCGAAGAAGGGCGCCTTGGCGATGCCCACCCAGAAGCTGGCGATCTCGACGCCTTCGCGCAGGCGCTGCAGAAACAGCCAGGGCGAGATGTCGAGCACCGCCCAGGCCATCAGGCCACCGCCGAGCAGGCCCATCAGGTCGGCGACGAAGGCGAGAATCGGCAGGGTCAGGATCAACGCCAGCAGGCGCGGCAGCACCAGCACGTCGAGCGGGTCGAGGCCCAGGGTGCGCATCGCGTCGACCTCCTCGTTGGCCTTCATCGCGCCGATCTGCGCGGTAAAGGCGCTGCCCGAACGCCCCGCCACCACGACGGCGGTCAGCAGGATGCCGATCTCGCGCAGCACGGAGACCGCTATCAGGTCGACGACGAAGACCTCGGCGCCCAGGCGTTGCAGTTGCGCAGCCCCCTGGTAGGCGAGCACCACCCCCACCAGGAAGGACATCAGGGCGACGATCGGCAGCGCGTTGAAGCCGACCTGCTCCATCTGGTTGACGAGCGAGGTGATGCGCAGCCGGCGCGGTCGCGCGAGCGTGCGCAGCAGGGCCAGGACCGCGGCGCCCAGGAAGGCCACGAACCCGCCCGCGTCGCGCGCGACGCCGACGGTGGCTGCGCCGACCTGCAGGGCGAGCCGCCGCCAGGTGGCGAGCCTCGGGGGCTCGATGGTGCACGGTCGGTAGCTGGCGCCGACGCGCCGCAGCATCGCCCGGTGGCGTTCGCGGCCGCCGCGCATCCGCACCTTGTGGCGGCGCGCGCGCAGGGCGCTCACGGTGCGATAGATCAGCCACGCGCCAGCGGTATCCAGGGCCCGCAACGCGTGCAGGTCGAATACCACTTCGCGGCCCGCGGGCAGCGCCAGGGCCTGCAGCTCGCGGTCGAGACTCCCGGCGCTGACGATGGTCCAGTCGCCACCGGCGTGGACGATCGCAAGCTCTGCCGACTGCTCCGCGTGCGGGATCTCGATCCAGCCCGGGTCCTCCATACCGGGCGGTTTCTAGCACGCGCCCCGAAGAGGGTCAATCGGGCGTGCCCGGGCACGCCGCCGCGGTGACGATGGCAGCGCCGTGGCGACAGTCGCCGTGCGGCCTTCAACCGGCGCGCGGGAGCGCATCCAGCCTGACCGCGATGCCTTCCATTTCGGGCGCCGGCGCCGCGTAGCGGGCCATCACCAACGGGTCGTGCCCGGGTATCACCAGCCGCGGGTCGTCCACCAGGGAGCGCATCCGCCGCCAGCCGTCGATCATCCGCGCCACGTCGAACACGATGGGAAACGGCCGTCGCTCGTCCATGTTGGCGTAGTAGTGGCTGGCGTCGGACGCGAGCACCAGCCAGCCTACGCGGGTCCACACGCGCACCGCCTGCAGGCCCTGGGTGTGCCCGCCGATGTGATGCAGCGACAGCCCCGGCGCCAGTTCGGCATCGCCGTCGTGGAACTCGACCCGGCCGGCAAACACGTTACGCACCATGGCGACGATCTCGTCGACTTCGTAGCTGTGGGCGAAAAAGCGCTCGGCCATGTAGCGACCGGTGGCGAACGCCATTTCCGCATCCTGCAGGTGGAAGCGGGCGCCGGGGAACAGCGCGTAGTTGCCGATGTGGTCGTAGTGCAGGTGGGTGACGATCACCTCGCGCACCTCGCCGGCGGCGACGCCGAGGGCGGCCAGGCCCGCCGCGGGCGAGCGCAGGAACTCGCGCCCGCGCCGCGCCGCCATGGCCTCGTCGAAGCCGGTGTCGATGACGAACGTGTGAGTGGCGTTGCGGGCCAGCCAGACGAAGTAGTCCATGCGCGCGGCCGTCTCGTGGGGGTCTGCGCCGATGAAGTTCTCCGCGGCGCGGCGACTCACCGTGGCGTAGCGGATGGCGTAGACCTCGAAAGGTACCGGCGTCGTCACGGTGGGTCGTCCGCCAGCGACTCCAGGTAGGCCACGACCTGCGTGTGATCGGCCTGCGGCCCGAGGTGCTCCTCGGCCCGCTCCCAGAGGCGGCTCAGTTCCCGCAGCAGCGCGGCCGGCGAGTCGCTGGCGCCGGCGACGTCCAGCGCCAGGCGCAGGTCCTTGGCCATCAGGCCGAGCGCGAACCCGGAATCGAAGCGTCGCGGCAGGACGAAGGTCGGGAACTTGTACTCGCTGCTGTTGCTGCGCCCGGTCGAGACGTTGAGGATATCGACCATGGTCCGCGCGTCCAGGCCGAAGCGCGTGCCGGCGATGATGGCCTCGGCGGTGAGCGTCAGGGTGCCCGCCGACAGGTAGTTGTTCAGCGCTTTCATCGCGTGCCCGCTGCCCTGCCCCCCGGTCGGGAACACCTTGCCCATCACTTCGAGCAACGGGCGCACGCGGCCGATGACCGCCGCGTCGCCGCCGGCCATGATCGCGAGCGTGCCGTCGACCGCCCGGCGCACCCCGCCGGAGACCGGCGCATCGACCAGCGCCACCCCGCGTGCGGCCAGCTCCGCGGCCAGCGCACGCGTGCCGAGCGGCGAGGAAGACGACATGTCGATGAGCACCGCGTCCGCTTGCATCCCTTGCGCCACGCCGTCGTCGCCCGCCACCACCCGCCGCACCGTATCGC
>JBFJWO010000364.1:0-5621 GCA_041623575.1 Gammaproteobacteria bacterium | reverse complement strand
GACATCGAGATCCAGCGGGGCGACGTTGAAATCGCCCATCAGCACGAGGTGCTCGTCGGGGCTGGCCGTGCTCTGCAGGCAGGCGAGGAGATCGGCGTAGAACTTTTCCTTGGCCGGGAACTTGTCGGGGTGGGAGCGGTTCTCGCCCTGCGGGAAATAGGCGCTGATGACCCTGAGGGCATTGCCGTTCGGCAGCGTGTACACCGCGTCGATGGCGCGCCGTTGCGCGTGCGCCGCGTCGCTCGGCAGGCCGCGCGTGACCCGCACCGCGCGCGACTTCGACAGCAGGGCCACGCCGTAGTGAGACTTCTCGCCGTGGGCCAGCGACTCGTAGCCGAGTTGCCGGATCTCCGCTTGCGGGAACGCGGCGTCGGCGACCCTGGTCTCCTGCAGGCCGGCGATCTCGGGTGCGTGCGTCTCGACCACCGCCTGCAGCTGGTGCAGGCGGGTGCGGATGCCGTTGACGTTGAACGAAACGATTCTCATGGGCGTGCGGCGCGCGATTGTCGCCGATCGATGCCCAGGGTGGCAACGCCGCGCTGCTATACTTTCGCGAAAATCCGATCGACGCCGAAGCGGAACAGGGAATGAGCAGCTACACGCCACCGCTGGAATACCAGCTCGACAGCTCCGGCAGCGAGGCCGTGATCTACATGCTGCGCACCTGCCAGCAACACCACGTGCAGCTGAGCATGATGGCCGATCAGAAAGCGAGTTTCCTGATCGCCGCCTCGTTCGTGATGCTCACCCTGATCTTCGGCCAGTTCGGTACCGGCCACGCGCCGCCGGCACTGATCGCGCTGGTGCTGTTTACCCTGCCGGCGGCGTTTTTCGCCGTGCTCGCCGTGATGCCGCGCTCGCAAGGCTCGAGCACCGGGTTCAACCCGCTGTTCTTCGGCACCTTCGCGCGCATGACGCCGGAGGGCTTTCTCGAGGAACTGCGCGGCATCGTGCAGGGCAACGACCAGGTGTATCGCGCAATGGCCGTCGACATCTACCAGATGGGCCTGGTGCTGTACCGCAAGAAATACCGCTACCTCGGCTTCAGCTACCGGGTCTTCCTGGTCGGGCTGATCGTCACGCCGGTAGTGGCGGCAGTGGATTTCTTCGAGCTCTTGCCGCTGCCCGGCTGAGCGCGCGCCTAGCCCGGGCGCAGCACGATCTTGGGCGCCGCGCTGCGCCCGCCGAGGAGGTCGGCAAAGGCGCCGGCGCCTTCGCCGAGCGGGCGCTCCTCGAGCCAGGCGAGGTCGCCGAACGCGCCCCGGTGAAGCTTGTCCAGGCTGACGCGCAGGTCGACGGGCGTGTACGTGTAGGTGCCGATCAGGGTGATCTCCTGCAGGGTCAGCTTGCGCGTGTCGACCCCGCCGTCGTTGTCCTGCAATCCCACGTGCACGATCACGCCGCCCGGTGCGCACGCCGCTACGGCTGCCGCCCGCGTGGCGCTCGCGCCGACCGCATCGATGACCACCTCGAACCCCGAGTCGGGCGCCGGCGCGGCGAGCGGGTCGAAAGTCTCCATGCGCCCGGCTGCGGTGGCAGTTGCGCGGCGCAGGGCGTTCGGTTCGGCGAGCGACACCTCGGCGCCGTGGCCGAGCAATGCCAGCGCCGCGAACAGGCCGACCGAGCCGCCGCCGAACACCAGCGCCCGCGTTTCGCCCAGCGGGCGATGGGCCGCGCGCGCGGCGAGGTTGACCGCGTGCAACGAGGTCGCGGCCGGCTCGGTGAGCGCCGCGCGCGCGCTCGACAGGCCCTCGGGGATGTCGATCAGGTTGATCTCGGGCAGGGCGATGCGCTCGGCGAACGCGCCGGGGCGGTACATGCCGATGATGTCGCGTTCGGCGCACAGGTTCGAGCGCCCGCCGAGGCAAGCGTTGCAGCGCCCGCAGGTCACCAGCGGGTTCAGCACCACGCGCCGCCCCGCGCCGGGACCCTCCAGCACGGTGCCCGCTGCCTCGTGGCCCAGTATCAGCGGCGGGCGGCGGCGCGGGTCGTGCCCGAGGTAGCCGTGCATGTCCGACCCGCAGATGCCCACCGCTTCGATGCCGATCAGGGCTTCACCGGGCGCCGGCTGCGGTTCGGGTTCGTCGCGAAAAGTCAGTTGCCGTTCGGCGGTGTAGACGAGAGCTTTCATGGTGCCTCAGCGGGCGGTGAAGCCGCCGTCGATGTAAAGGGTCTGACCGGTGACGTAGTCGCTCGCGGGCGCGGCGAAAAACACCGTGATGCCGGCGAGGTCCTCGAGTTCGCCGTTGCGCCCCACCGCGGTCTGGCCCGCGGCCCACCCGACGCTGGCCGGGTCGTCGAACACCGGCGCGGTCAGCTCGGTGGGAAAGAACCCGGGCGCGATGGCGTTGCACAGGATGCCGTCGCGCGACCAGGCTTCGGCCATGGCGCGCCCTCCAGGTCGAACAGGCCTCGCGTGCGCCCGCGCGTCACGCCTGCAGGTCGAAGGTCTCGTCGGGAAAGTACTTGCGCAGGCGGTCGTCGCCGGCCAGCGCATGACCTTCCATCCCCTCGGCGCGCGAGATCCGCGCGCTGGCGGCGCCGACCTCGCGGTTCGCCTCGCGGCTCATGCGCTGCCAGGTCACCGTCTTGATGAACTTGCCGACGCTGAGGCCCCCGGTATAGCGCGCCGCACCCTTGGTCGGCAGGATGTGGTTGGGGCCCGACGCCTTGTCGCCGTAGGTCACGGTGGTCTCTTCGCCGAGGAACAGCGAGCCGTAGTTGCGCAGGTTCGCGAGCCACCACTCGAGATCCTCGGCATGCACTTCGAGATGCTCGGGTGCGTAGGCGTCCGAGAGCGAGACCGCCTCTTCGCGCGTGTCGGCCAGCACCACCTCCCCGTAGTCCCGCCAGGCGTTGCGTGCGGCGCTGCGGTTGGGCTCTTCGAGGCGCTCGACACAGTCGTCGATGCGTGCCATGACGGCCTCGGCGAGTTCGCGCGACGTGCTGACCAGCCAGGCCGGCGAGTCGGGGCCGTGCTCGGCCTGCCCGACCAGGTCGGTGGTGACGATGTCGGGGTCGGCGCTGGCATCGGCGATCACCGCGATCTCGGTCGGGCCGGCGAACAGGTCGATGCCCACGCGCCCGTAGAGCACGCGTTTCGCTTCGGCGACGAAGCGGTTGCCGGGGCCGACCAGGATGTCCGCGGCGTGTCCCGTGAACAACCCGAAGGCGAGCACCGCAATGCCCTGCACGCCGCCGAGCGCGAGCACCGTGTCCGCGCCCGCGAGGTTCGCCGCGTAGAGAATGGCCGGGTGCACGCCGCGCTCGCCGTGGGTCGGGGAGCACGCGATCACGTGCTCGACACCCGCGGTCTTGGCCGTGGTGACGCTCATGATCGCCGAGGCGATGTGCGCGTAACGCCCGCCGGGCACGTAACAGCCGGCGGTGTCCACCGGGATCAGCCGCTGTCCGGCGACGAGGCCTGGGGACAACTCGGTCTCGAACTCGTGCTGGCTGGCGAGTTGCGCCTCGGCGAAGCGGCGCACGCGTTCGTGCGCGAACTCGATGTCGGCCTTGAGTTGCGGGGAGAGTTCCCCCGCGGCGGCCTCGATCCGCTCGCGCGGCACGACGATGTCGCCGCGCCAGCCGTCGAGGGTTTCGGCATAGTGTGCCGCGCGTTCCTCGCCCCCCTGCTCGATGTCGCGCAACATCGATACCACCGTCTCGCGGGTGTCGTCCTCGCCGGTGGCGGATGTCTTGGTGGCGCGCTTGAGATAGATGCTCAACGGCGGATTTCCTCTTGCGTCACTCGCCGTAGATCACGCCGGGCAGCCACAACGCGATCTGCGGAAAGAAGATGATCAGCAGCAGCCCGATGACCTGGATCACCATGAACTGCATCATGCCCTTGTAGATGTCGGAGAGGTCCCATTCCGGGACCACGCCCTTGAGAAAATAGGCCGACAGCGCCACTGGTGGTGACAGCCACGCGGTCTGCAGGTTCACCGCCACCAGGATGCCGAACCACACCAGGTTGAATCCCAGCTGGTCGATCAGCGGCAACAGGATCGGCACGATGATCAGCACGATCGGCACCCATTCCAGCGGCCAGCCGAGCAGGAAGATCAGCGCCATGATCATGAACAGGATGACCAGCGGCGGCAGGTCCAGCGTCAGCAGGTACTCCGTCAGCATGGTCGGGGTGCCGAGACGCGAGAACACCGCGCCGAAGAAGTTCGAGGCGGCCACCAGGAACAGGATCAGCGCCGAGATCTCGAGCGTGACGATGAGCGCGCGCCGGAGCCCCGACCAGGTCAGGCGCCGGTAGGCGAGCGTCAGCAGCAGCGCGCCGAACGCGCCCATGCCCGCACCCTCGGTGGGCGTGGCGAAGCCGAACAGGATGGAGCCGAGCGCGAAACCGACCAGCGCCGCCGGCGGGACCAGGCCGAGCAGGAACTCGCGCCACACGTGCGCCATCGACTGCGCGCGCTCGGACTCGGGCAGCACCGGGCCGAGACTCGGGTTGAGGTAACAGCGCAGCAGCGCGTAGCCGGTGTAGAGCGACGCCAGCATGATGCCGGGGATGATGGCGGCCGCGAACAGGTCGGTGACCGGCACCTCGAGGATCGGGCCCATCACCACCAGCATGATGCTCGGCGGGATCAGGATGCCCAGCGTGCCACCGGCGGTGATGGTGCCGGCGGCCAGTTTCACGTCGTAGTTCGACCGGTTCATGGTCTTGGCGGCCATGATGCCGAGGATGGTCACGGAGGCGCCGACGATACCGGTAGCGGCGGCGAAAATGGTCGAGACGAACAGCACCGCGATGAACAGCGACCCGCGCACCCGCGAGAGCATCAGTTGCACGGACTCGAACAATCGCTCCATGAGCCCGGCCTGTTCCATCAGGATGCCCATGAAGATGAACAACGGCACCGCCGCCAGGGTCTGCTCCAGCATGACGTTGGAGAACTGGAACGTCATCAGGTAGAACACCACCGGCCCGAAGCCGATGTAGCCGAACACGAAGCCGAGGAAGATCAGGGTGAACGAGATCGGGAAGCCGACGAAGATCGCGAACAGCATGCAGCCGATCAGCAGCAGGCCGAGGACCTCCGGGCTCATACCGGCCACCGGTCGTGGCGCGCGGCGTAGATACTCTTCAGCAGTTCAGAGACGCCCTGGATCAGCAGCAGCACCACCCCCACCGGCAACGCCGTCTTGATCGGGCCCATGTGCGGCATCCAGGCGGTGTCCATGCCTTTCTCGCCGCGGTACCAGGCGAGATAGGCGAAATCGGTCGCCATGTACAGGAACACCAGCAGGCCCGGGAAGTAGAGCACGATGTAGAGGCTCGCATCGATCAGGCCCTGCACGCGGGCCGGCCAGTTGCGGTAGATGAAATCCGCGCGGATGTGCACGCCCTTCGACAGCGCGTAGCCCGCGCCCAGCATGAACAGCGCGCCGTAGAACATCCGGCTCAAGTCGTACGCCCACATGGTCGGCGCGAGGAAGAACTTTCGAGCCAGCACCTCGTAGACCATGGCCAGCATCAGCGGCACCGTCAGCCAGCACACGGTGCGCCCCACCCAGAGGCTGAAGGTGTCGATACCGGTGATCGTTCGCGCCATCCAGCGCGGCATGTCCTCGGGCATCTCGGGGGGTGTGTCCGAGCGGCG
>JBFJWO010000363.1:0-5632 GCA_041623575.1 Gammaproteobacteria bacterium | reverse complement strand
GATCCCCGCTGCCGGCGCGGGTTCAGTTGTCCCGGGTGACGCGCAAGACCTCGGCCAGCGAGGTTTCGCCGTTCAGGACGCGGCGGCGGCCGTCGTCACGGATGCTCGGCGTGAGGGTGCGCGCGTGGTGCTCCATTTCCTGCTCGCTCGCGCCGTCGTGGATCATGGTGCGCAGGCGCTCGTCGATGGGAATCAGTTCGTAGATCCCGCTGCGCCCGTGGTAGCCGGTGCCGTTGCAGTGATCGCAGCCTGCAGGCGCAAACACTTCGTACTGACCGCCGTTCTCGATACCGAGCACGGCGTGCTCGGAGTCGTTCAGCTGTTGCGGTTGCTTGCATTGCGGGCACAGCAGCCGCACCAGGCGCTGCGCGATCACCCCGATCAGGCTCGACGACAGCAGGAACGGTTCGACGCCCATGTCGCGCAGGCGGGTGACGGCGCCGACGGCGCTGTTGGTGTGCAAGGTCGACATCACCAGGTGACCGGTGAGACTCGCCTGCACGGCGATCTCGGCGGTCTCGAGATCGCGGATCTCGCCGACCATCACCACGTCCGGGTCCTGGCGCAGGATGGCGCGCAGGCCGCGCGCGAAGGTCAGGTCCACGCGGGTGTTCACCTGGCTCTGGCCGACGCCGTCGATGTAGTACTCGATCGGGTCCTCGACGGTCAGGATGGAGCGGCTGCGATCGTTCAGGCGCGTCAACGCGGCATAGAGCGAGGTCGTCTTGCCCGAGCCGGTCGGCCCGGTGACCAGCAGGATGCCGTGCGGCAGGCGGATCAGCTCGTTCACCCTGTTGCGGATCGGGGCCTGCATGCCGAGCTGCTCGAGGTCGAGTCGACCGGCCTGCTTGTCGAGCAGGCGCAGCACGACGCGCTCCCCGTGGCCCGAGGGCAGGGTCGAGACACGCACGTCGACCGCCCGCCCGGCGACCCTGAGCGAGATACGCCCGTCCTGGGGCAGGCGTTTCTCGGCGATGTCGAGCCGCGCCATGACCTTGATGCGCGAGATCAGCAGCGGTGCCAGCGAGCGCGGCGGCTCCAGGATCTCGAGCATCACGCCGTCGATGCGCAGGCGTACCGCCAGGCGCCTCTCGAAGGGCTCGACGTGCACGTCCGAGGCGTTCTTGCGCACCGCCTCGGTGAGGATCGCGTTGATCAGGCGCACGATGGGCGCGTCGTCCTCGGCTTCCAGCAGGTCCTCGGGCTCGGGCAGCGCGTCGGCCACCGACTGCAGGTCGAGGTCCTCGCCGAGGTCGTCCATGATCTCGTTGGCCTGCCCCGAACCGCCCTCGTAGTGGCGGGTCAGCAACTGGTCGAACGCTTCCTGCTCGAGCTTGCGCGGTTTGATCGGGCGGCCGAAGCGCCGGCGCACCTCGAGCAGCGCGGTGCTGCTGACGCCCTCGCGATAGACCACGTCCACGTGTTCGGCGTGGACTTCCTCGACCAGCACGCCGTGGCGTTTGGCGAACGTATACGGAATACGGACGTCCGTGTGCTGCGGCAGCAGGAGCGTTTCGTCCTTACTTGTCGCCACTCGTCGATCTCCCTGTCGTTTGCGCCCTGGAGGGCCCGCGGAGAAAGACCTCGAGCTCGGGCAGCAACGGCGTCTCGTCCGGCAGCAACCCGATGCCGCGCTCGTCCGCCACCATCTGCTGCGCACGCAGGTAGTTGTACTTCTCACCCGTGTAGGCATTGCCCGCCTGCACGTCGCGCAGGATCAGCGGGTGCAGGAACACCATCAGGTTCTGCTTGATCTTCTCGGTGCTGCGGTACTGGAACAGGCGCCCCAGGATCGGGATGTCGCCCAGCAGCGGCACCTTCTCCTGGCGGTCTCGCAGGCTGTCGTCGATCAACCCGCCGAGCACCAGCGTCTGGCCGTCGTCGATCAGCACGGTGGTCTGGATCGAGCGCTTGTTGGTGATCAGGTCCGAGGCCGAGGCCGAGGAACTGGCGAGGCTCGACACTTCCTGTTCGATTTCGAGCTTGATGGTGTTGCCCTCGTTGATCTGCGGCTTGACCTTCAGCGTGATCCCGATGTCCTGGCGCTCGATGGTCTGGAACGGGTTGGTGCTGGTGGTGGTGCTGCCCGAGCCGGTGTTGGTGAACTGCCCGGTGACGAACGGCACGTTCTGGCCGACGATGATCTGCGCCTCCTGGTTGTCCAGCGTGACCAGGCTCGGCGTGGACAGGATGTTGTTGTCCGCGTCGGCCGCCAGCGCCCGCAGCAGCAATGCAAAGTTGATGCCGGGGTCGCCGCTGTCATGGCTGAACACGCCCGCACCGAACTGGGTCCCGTCCGGGATCACGCCCGCGGCGGCGCCGAGCGCCGAGTTGACCGTGCCGCCGAGGTTCACGAACCCCACCGGGCTGTCGTTCGACGAGCCGTCGAGCACCCAGGACACACCCAGCTGGCGCGAGTTGGTCTGCGACACCTCCGCGATGATGGTCTCGACCAGCACCTGCGCGCGGCGGATGTCGAGCTGGCTGATCACGGTCTGCAGGTTGCGCAACGCGTCCGGCGGGCCGGTGACGACCAGCGCGTTGGTGTGCTCGTCGGCCTGGATGTCGATCTGGTTGGCGACGCCCGTGTCCGGCTTGCCCTTGCCCTCCTGCTTGGCCTGGCTCTCCTGCACACCCTTGAGGATCGCCACCAGGTCCTTGGCGTTGGCATAACGCAGGTAGATCACGCGCGTGTTGCCGCCGCGGTCCAGCGGTGTGTCGAGATGCGCGATCAGGCCGCGCATGCGCAGCCGCCCGGCCTTGTCGCCGCTGATCAGTACGCTGTTTGTCCGTTCGTCGGAGGCGAGCTTGGGCGCGCCGGGCGTGGCAGCGGCACCCTTCGCCGCCGCGGCCGTGGTCAGGGTGCCGAGAATCCGCACCACTTCCGCCGCCGAGGCGTGCTGCAGCTGCACGACCTCGATCTCCTCGTTGTCCGGCAGGTCGATGCGCCGCACGATGCGCACCATGCGCGCGATGTTTGCAGAGCGGTCGGTGATGATCAGCGCGTTGGTAGCGGCGTAGGCGGCGAGGTGTCCCTGCTGCGGCACCAGCGGGCGCAGGATCGGCACCAGTTGCGCGGCGGGCACGTTCTGCACCTGGATCACGTGGGTGACGAGCTGGTCGTTCTGGTCGTTGCGCTGCAGCATCGGCACCGCGCCCTGCTTGGCGTTCACGTCGGGGACGATCTTGATGATGTCGCCGCTAGGCACCGCCGCGTAGCCGTGCACCTGCAACACCGACAGGAACACCTCGTAGAGCTCGGCGCTGCTCATTTCGTGAGAGGAGATCACCGTGATCTTCGCCTTGACCCGGGGGTCTACCACGAAGTTGCGCCTGGTCTGCTTGGAGACCGTCTCGATCAGCGAATGGATGTCGGTGTTCTTGAGGTTCAGGGTGAACGAGCCGTCAGGCTGCGCAAGCACCGGGCGCGCGACGAGGGCGAGAAGCAGCAACGTGCATAACCGGTGTGCACGGTGGGTCATGGTCGGTTTTCCTTATGCGCGCAGCCGCGCGGGCGCCGCGACGGCCGTGCGGACGTTCGCCTTCGAGGCAAGCGGGCAGGGTAGCACCGGCTACTCCAGCGACACGAACAGCGGCATCTCGACCCCGTCGCGGAGCACGGTGGCGTTGACGGTCCTGGCGGTCGCCAGGCTGCGCAGCGCCCGCAGGCTCTCCTTGGGGTTGTCGAGCCGGGTGCCGTTGATCTCGACGACCACGTCGTCGGGTTGCAGCCCGTACTGGGAGAGGACGTCCTCGTACTCGCGGGCGCGCAGCTTGTAGCCGATCAGCTTGCCGTCCTGCTTGTGCGGTATGGTGCGCACCTTGCGCGCAAAGTCCATCGGGTTCTTCACGATCTGGTCGCGCAGCTGGCGCGGGCTCAACGCGTCCAGCGCGCCGGCGGTGCTGGCGCTGCCGCCCGGGCTCGCCAGTGCCACCGGCGTGGAATCCTCCGGCAGGCGCAGCGTCTCGTAGCGCCCGGACCGTTTCAGGATCACGCGGTCGGCCAGCACCTCCTCGAGGGTCGCCGCGCCCGGCAACTGGTCGCCGATGGCGTAGACCTTCTCGCTGCCGGAGGCTTCGCTGATGATCGCCAGTGCCGCGGCCTGCGGGTCGTACGCCAGCACCCCGCGCAGCGCCAGGTTGAGCTTGGTCTCGGGGGCTTCCTCGATCTTCGGCGCCTGCTCGACCGGCTTGCTCGCCGCCGTGCCGAACACGTTGTGACGGGTGATCTCGCCGGCCAGGTCACGGCCCGGCGCGCTGGCCTGGAGCGCCTGCCGGGGCGGCGCGTTCTGCGCCACGGCCGCCTGCGGCGCCGGCACGAACTGCCAGGTCAGCCCGGCCGCGATCCAGGCGATGACGGCGATCAGGACGAGATTGACCAGCGCCGGCAGCTGCTTGCCGCCGAGCAGTTTCTCGAGCGGGGAAAGTGAGGATTCTGGCATGGCTTCGGTTGCCGGTCGGGCGCTCCGGTGTACGGTCGGTTCGGGTTACCGGTCGCGACGGCGTTGGCCAGGCGCTGCGCGCCGCTATGGTATCAATGTTCTGTATCGGGCAAGATTACGAGTTTTTAAGGACATACGCACGTCAGGCGTGGAAAAAACCGCATTGTTCACCGTCGGCACCCTGGTGCGCCACCGCCTGTTCGGCTATCGCGGCGTGATCTTCGACGTGGACGCCGAGTTCCTCGGCAGCGAGGAATGGTACGCGGTCATGGCGCGCTCGCGCCCGCCCAGGGATGCCCCCTGGTACCACGTGCTGGTGCACGGGCAGGAGCACACTACCTACGTCGCCGAGCGCAACCTGCGCGAAGACGAGGCGCCGCAGGCGGTCGAACACCCGCTGCTCGAGTCGTTGTTCGACGCCTTCGAGAACGGGCGCTACCGTCGGCGCGTGGCCAGCAACTGAGTGGCGGACGGGTCTTGCTGACACGCATCAGGCAGTTGTTCGACCCGGTCGGCGCCGGCACGGCGCCCGAGCCCCCGTCGCCCGCACTGGCCGCCGCCGCCTTGCTGGTCGAAGTGGCTCGCGCCGACTATCACGTGGACGACGAGGAGACGCGCCAGATCGCCGGCGTGATGCGCGACACCCTGGGCCTGGCCGGCGAGGAGCTCGAATCGCTGCTGGAGCTGGCGCACGAGCACAGCCGTGAGGCCGTCGGTCTGCATCCGTTCACCAGCGTCGTGCACGAGCGGTTCGGCGACGGGGAGAAACGCGAGCTGTTCGTCTGCCTGTGGCGGGTCGCGTTCGCGGACGGGCGCATCGACAAGTACGAGGAGCACCTGCTGCGCCGGATCGCGGACCTCTTGCACGTGCCGCACCGCGATTTCATCCGCACCCGCCTCGAGGTCGAGCGCGAGATCGCAGCGCGGGGTTGAGCCGCCGCGCAGCCGGGCAGTACGCCACACACCGAAAGCGCCCGAGGCAAGCGGCGCGAGCGTTTCACTCGACCATGAACTGCTTTTCGAACTCCAGGTGATAGGGCGGGGTCGCGCTCTCGGGGCTGACGCTCAGGCGAAACCGCAACGGCTCGCGGGTGCGGATCTCGAACTCGCCGATGTAGTAGACCGCCGCCCCGTCGCGGATCTCGCGCATCGCGAGCGCGGCAACCCGCCCGTCGGTGCGGGTAACCAGG
>JBFJWO010000362.1:0-5652 GCA_041623575.1 Gammaproteobacteria bacterium | reverse complement strand
CGCGCCACGAACGTGCTCGCCGCCCTCGCCGGCCTGCTGCTGCTGGCGCTCGGGTTACGCGCCGTGGCGGCCGTGGTGCTCTGACCCATGGCCGGCGGCACGCGCAGTTCGGGCAAGGGTGCGCTGTGGTACGCGGCAATGGCACACCGCGTGTCGGGCGTGGCGCTTGCCGTGTTCCTGCCGCTGCACTTCCTCGCCCTCGGGCTCGCCATCGAGAGCGAAGCGCGCCTGGACGCTTTCCTGCACTGGGCGGAACAGCCGCTGGTGCGCGTCGCCGAGACGCTGCTGGTGGCGTTGCTCGCCGTCCACCTCCTCGGCGGCCTGCGCGTGCTGGTGATCGAGAACCTGCCCTGGCGCAACGGGCAGAAATCGGCCGCCTCGCTGGCGGCCATCGTCTCGCTCGCCGTCGCCTGCCTGTACGTGTTCGTGAGCCTCGCGTGAAGACGATCGAACGCCTCGACACCGACGTCCTGGTGCTCGGCAGTGGCGGCGCCGGCCTGTTCGCCGCCCTGCACGCCCACGCCGCCGACGCGAACCTGTCGGTGACCATCGCCACCAAGGGCCTGCTCGGCAAGTGCGGGTGCACGCGCATGGTGCAGGGTGGCTACAACGTGGCGCTCAACCCGGGGGACTCGGTGGAACGCCATTTCATGGACACCATCGAAGGCGGCAAGTGGCTGCCGCACCAGGCGCTCGCCTGGAAACTCTGCGAGACGGCGGTGGAGCGCATCGCGGAACTGGAAAACGAGATCGGCTGCTTCTTCGACCGCAACCCGGACGGCACCGTGCACGGCAAGGCCTTCGCCGGGCAGACGTTCGATCGCACCGTGCACAAGGGCGACCTGACCGGGATCGAGATCATCAACCGCCTGATGGAACAGGTGTGGTCGCGGCCCATCGCGCGCCTGGAGGAGCACCGCGCGCTCGCACTGATCCCGGCACGCGGCGAACCCGCCGTCGCCGGCGTGCTGATGGCCGATATCCGCAGCGGCGCGTTGCGCCTGGTGCGCGCCCGCGCGGTGCTGCTCGCCACCGGCGGCGGGCCGACGATGTACCGCTACCACACACCCTCCGGCGACAAGTCCATGGACGGCCTGGCCATGGCGTTGCGCGCCGGCCTCGCCCTGCGCGACATGGAGATGGTCCAGTTCCACCCGACCGGGTTGCTGGCCGGTCCCGACACGCGCATGACCGGCACGGTGCTGGAGGAAGGCCTGCGTGGCGCCGGCGGGCACCTGCTGAACGGCGCCGGCGAGCGCTTCATGGCGGCGCAGCACGAACAGGCCGAGCGCGCCACCCGCGACATCGTCAGCCGCGCCATCTACCGCGAGATGCAGGCCGGGCGCACCTCCCCGAACGGCGGCGTCTACATCCGCATGAGCCACCTCGGCGCGGAGCGTGTCGCGCGCGAGTTCAAGGGCATGGTACGACGCTGCGCCGATTGCGGGTTCGACCTCGCCGGCGGGCAGGTGGAAGTCGTACCGACCGCGCATTACCTGATGGGCGGCGTGGTGTGCACACCGGACACCGAAACCGCGATCCCCGGCCTGTACGTGGCGGGCGAGGACGCCGGCGGCGTGCACGGCGCCAACCGCCTCGGCGGCAACGGCGTGGCGAACTCCACCGTTTACGGCGGCGTGGCCGGCGAGGCAATGGCCCGCTGGGCAGCCGCCAACCCGCGCCTGCGCGAACCGGACCCGGAACGGCTGGACGCGGAGGCCGCGCGGGCGCTGGCGCCGTACGGGCCGCCGCCGGGGGACCTGAACGCCCTGCGCGAACGGCTGCTCGACACCATGTGGGACGACGTCGGCGTGATCCGCGGCGCCGACGGGCTGCGCCGGGGCCTCGCGCGCCTGGAGGCACTGGACGCCGAACTGCTGCTCACCGGCGTCACCGGCACGGACCGCGCCTTCAACCTCACCTGGCACGACTGGCTCAACCTGAGGAGCCTGGTGGAGGTTAGCCAGGTGATCGCGCAAGCGGCGCTCCGGCGCGAGGACTCGCGCGGTGCGCATTACCGCGAAGACTTCCCCGAGGCCGGGCCGCTCGAGCGCTCGACCTTCACACTCGTCACCCGCAACGACGGCGTGACTCGCGTCGGCGAGCAGGCCGTCGATTTTTCCATCGTCCGCCCCGGCGAATCGCTCGTCGACGCCACGGGCGCACCCCGACAACGGGCCGCATCATGATCCAGATCGAAAGCATCGAGGCGACGGCCAACGCGTTGATGGCCAAGGCCGCCATCGAGATCCCCGAGGACTATCACCAGTCGATCCGTCGCCTGGCCGACAGCGAAACCGGCGACCTTGCGTGTTTCGTGCTGCGCACCATGCTCGCCAACTACGACGCCGCCAACGAGGACCGGCGCGCCATGTGCGCCGACACCGGCGTGCCGCGCTGGTACGTGAAGATCGGCAACGAGGCGCGCATCGAGGGCGGCCCGGTGGCGCTCGAGGCCGCCCTGCGCCGGGCCACGGCCGCGGCGACCACCGAGGTGCCGCTGCGCCCGAACCGCGTGCACCCGTTGTGGCGCACCGATCACAACAACAACGTCGGCATCAACGCGCCGGAGATCGAGTACAGCTTCCACCCCGATGCAGACTGGGTGGAACTCACCACCGTGCACAAGGGCGGGCTGTTCGGCACCGACTACCGCATGCTGTTCCCGGGCGACGGGATCGACGGCATCCGGCGGTTCTTTCTCGACACCCTGGTCGCGTTCGGCAAGCGCGGCCTCGCCTGCCAGCCGGCGATCGTCGGTATCGGGCTCGGCGGCTCCAAGGACATCTGCTCGGTGCTCGGCAAGCAGGCCGCGTGCCTGCGCGTGGTGGGCGATCGCAACCCCGACCCCGAGATCGCGAAACTCGAACTCGAGCTGATCGAACTCGGCAACGACATCGGCATGGGCGCGATGGGCTTCGTCGGCAGATCCATGGTCGCCGACTGCCACATCGAGGTGGGCTATTGCCACACCGGCGGCATGCCGATGAGCGTGCACATGTTCTGCCTGTCCTCGCGCCGCGCGTGCGCGCGCCTGGCACCGGGCGAGGGCGCGGCGTTTCGCACCGACCCGCAATGGTTCACCGACTACATGCGCAGGGACACTGTCGAATGGCAACCCGAACAGACACGATCAAGACAGTCCGAATAAAGACCCCGGTCCGCGCCGAGGACCTCGCCGGGCTCGAACTCGGCACCGTCGTCTACCTCGACGGGCGCGTGTTCACGGGGCGTGAAGGGGTCTACAGGAAAGTCGTCGACGAGGGCGCCGCGCTGCCGCTCACACCCGCCGAGCTCGGCAACGTGAACTTCCACTGCTCGCCCGCGGCCGCGGTCAACGCCGACGGCAGCTACACCATGGGCGCGGTGACGGCGACCGCCTCGTTCCGCTTCAGCCAGTGGCTGGACCGCTGGTTCGAGGTCTCCGGCTGCAAGCTGATCATCGGCAAGGGCGGCATGACGAGCGACGTGTACCGCGAGAAGTTCGTCCCGAACGGCGCGCTGTACCTGACCACCGTCGGCTACGGCACCGGCGCGCTGCTCGGGCGCGGCATCCGCACCGTCGATGCGCACTGGCTCGACGAACTCGGGATCGCCCAGGCACTGTGGGTGCTCGACGTCGAGAACTTCGGACCGTTCATCGTCGAGAGCGACATGGCGGGCAACAGCCTGTTCGAGCGCGAGAACGCGCGGGTGGCGGAAAAGCTCGGCAAACTCTACGAGGGCACACGCCCCGCGATCCTGCGCCGCTACGGCGAGACGGATGCGCGCGACGACGAGGTGATCTGATGGACCGGGCCGCGGACGCCCTTGCCGAACGGCTGTACGAGGCCGGCTGCCGGCACGCTTTCGGGATGCCGGGCGGGGAAGTGCTGACGTTGCTCGATGCGTTCGCGCGCGCCGGCATCGAGTTCGTGATCGCCAGGCACGAGAACGCCGGCGGCTACATGGCCGAAGGCACCTGGCAGCGCACCGGTGCGCCGGCGGTGTTGCTGGCGACGGTCGGCCCCGGCGTGACCAACGCGCTCAACGTCGCGGTCAACGCCGCCCAGGACCGCGTGCCGCTGATCGTGATCTCCGGCAGCATCGACCCGGCCGACCAGGTGACCTACAACCACCAGGTGCTCGATCACCAGCAGGTGTTCCGCCCGGTGTGCAAGGGCTCGTTCCTGCTGACGGCCGAGGCCGCCGCGGCGCTTGCCGACAAGGCCGTGAACCTCGCGCTGCAGGAACGCCCGGGCCCGGTGCACATCGACGTGCCGATCTCGGTGGCGGACGCACCGGCAAAGTCCGCCGGTGCGCCCCGGCGCGCCACGATCGAGCGGGCCGGGCCCGCGCCCGGCGAAGGGCTCGAGCGCGCGCGGCACTGGCTGGCCGAAGCCGAGCGCCCGCTGATCATCGCCGGCTACGACGCGGTGCTCGACGGCAGCGCCGGCGAGGTGCGCGAGTTCGCCGCGCGTTCGAACGTCCCGGTGCTCACCACCTACAAGGCCAAGGGCGTGGTCGCCGAAGACGACCCGATGGCGATCGGCAGCTTCGCGCTGTCGCCCGCGGCGGACGCGATCGTCAAGCCGCTGATCGAGGCCGCCGACCTGCTGCTGCTCGCCGGCTACGACCCGATCGAGGTGCGCTCGGGCTGGCGCGAGCCCTGGGACCCGGCGCGCCGCCGGGTGGTGGAGTTCGCCACCCGCCCGAACGAGCACTACGTGTACCAGTCGAGCCTGAGCTTCGTCGGCCACGTCGGCGCCGGTTTCGCGGCGCTCGGCGCAGCCGGCGGGGACTACTGGCCCGACGGCCTGCCGGGTACCGTGCGCGAACGGTTGCGCGGCGCGCTCGGGCGCAACGAGGCGTGGGGGCCGGGCGCCGTGTTCGACGAAGTCCGCAAGCGCATCCCGCGTGACGCCGTCGCCACGCTCGACACCGGCGCGCATCGCATCGTCGGCGCCCAGGTCTGGGAGTGCTACGAGCCGCGCACCCTGCTGCAATCGGTCGGCCTGGGCTCCATGGGCTGTGCCCTGCCGCTCGGCATCGGGGTGAAACTCGCCGAGCCCGCGCGCGCGGTGCTCGCCATGACCGGCGACGGCGGGTTGCTGATGACCCTGGGCGAGCTGGCCACGCTGTGCGACTACGAGGTGGCGCTGGTGGTGATCGTGTTCGTCGACCGCAGCCTCGCCTTGATCGAGCTGAAGCAGCGGGCGCGGGGCCTGGCCAACGCCGGCGTCGACTTCCCCGGCAAGTACGACTACGTGCGTCTCGCCGAGGCTTTCGGCGGCAACGGCTACCGTGTCGCCGACCGCGCCGCGCTGCGCGATGCGCTCGGCGAAGCGCTGGACGCCCGGCGATTTTCGCTCATCGCCTGCGAGATCGATCGCGGCGCGTACGACGACGGGGGCCTCTAGCCCGGGCGCGACCTAAGACGGCGACGGCGATATCATGGCCGGCCATGGGACGGGCATGGACGACGAGCGCAGGCGAGTTCGAGCTTCGGCCGCTGACGAGGGCGCGCTGGCCCGACCTCGAAGACCTGTTCGGGCCGAGCGGCGCTTTCTGTCATTGCTGGTGCATGTACTGGCGACTGCCGCGGGCCGATTTCGACCGCGAAGCGCGGGCGCGCAACACCCGCTTGCTGTTCGAGGAACGCGTTCGCCAGGG
>JBFJWO010000361.1:0-5662 GCA_041623575.1 Gammaproteobacteria bacterium | reverse complement strand
CTCGCGGTGCGCCAGTTGCGGTCGAGCCGGACTTCCCCGCTGACCACGTTCAGCAACGGCCCCACCAGCAGCAGGACGAGCACCACCACGCTTATCAGCAACGACTTCATCGCGACTCCTTGCCTGGGCGCCCGGTGCCGCCGCCACCTGCGGTGGTGCCGGCGCCGGACTATCACTACAATGCGCGGCCTGCGCGCACCCGGCCGAGGGTCGGCCGCCCGCGGAAAATACCAGGTGCGCGGGTCGCTTGCGAGACAAGGCAGGCATTATCCACGCGCTCCTGACGACACGGTAATGTTCGCCGCCAACCCGGCCCCCGAGATCCCGCCCATGCCCCAGACACGCTTCACCGGCACCGACACCTACGTCGCCACCGAGGACCTGATGATCGCGGTCAACGCCGCGGTGACGCTCGGGCGCCCGCTGCTGATCAAGGGCGAGCCGGGCACCGGCAAGACCATGCTCGCGATCGAGGTGGCGCGCGCCCTCGGGCGGAACCTGATCCAGTGGCACATCAAGTCCACGACGCGCGCACAGCAGGGCCTCTACGAGTACGACGCCGTGGCGCGGCTGCGCGATTCGCAACTCGGCGACGAGCACGTCAACGACATCGGCCACTACATCGTCAAGGGCAAGCTGTGGGAAGCCTTCGAGGCCGAGAGCCAGCCGGTGCTGCTGATCGACGAGATCGACAAGGCCGACATCGAGTTCCCCAACGACCTGCTGCAGGAACTCGACCGCATGGAGTTCCACGTCTACGAGACCCGCCAGGTGATCACCGCCCGTCACCGCCCGATCATCGTCATCACCAGCAACAACGAGAAGGAACTGCCCGACGCGTTCCTGCGCCGCTGCTTCTTTCACTACATACGTTTCCCCGACCGCGAGACCATGGCGCGCATCGTCGACGTCCATTTCCCCGACCTCAAGAAGGACCTGCTGCGCGAAGCGCTGGAAGCGTTCTTCGAGGTCCGCGAAGTGCCGGGGCTGAAGAAAAAACCCTCGACCTCCGAGTTGCTCGACTGGATCAAGCTGCTGGTCGCCGAGGACATCCCCGCCGAGACCCTGCGCGCCAAGGACTCGCGCAAGATCATTCCCAAGCTGCACGGCGCGCTGCTCAAGAACGAGCAGGACGTGCACCTGTTCGAGCGCCTGGTGTTCCTGTCCCAGCGCTCGCGCAACTGAAGCCGCTCGGGCGCGCGGGGCAGCGGTGCTCACGGAACTCTTCTTCAAGCTGCGCGCGGCCGCGGTCCCGGTCTCGCTGACCGAACTGCTGAGCCTGCTGGAGGCCCTGCAGCAGCGCGTGGCCATGCTCGACCTCACCGAGTTCTACTACCTCTGCCGCGCGGCGCTGGTCAAGGACGAGCGCTACTACGACCGTTTCGACCAGGTGTTCGGCGCCCACTTCGAGGGCCGCGAGGCGGCCTTCGAGGAACTGTTCGGCGAACTGCCGCTCGAGTGGTTGCGCAAGCAGGCCGAAGCGCACCTCAGCGAGGAGGAGAAGGCGCGCATCGAAGCGCTCGGCGGTCTCGACAAGGTGCTCGAGGCGCTGCGCCAGCGTCTCGCCGAGCAGCAGGGCGCGCACCACGGCGGAGCCAAGTGGATCGGCACCGGCGGCACCTCGCCGTTCGGCGCCTACGGCTACAACCCCGAGGGCGTGCGCATCGGCCAGGACGGCGGGCGCAACCGCCGGGCGATCAAGGTGTGGGACCGGCGCGAGTACAGGAATCTCGACGACTCGGTGCAACTCGGCACCCGCAACATCAAGCTCGCGTTGCGCAAGCTGCGGCGTTTCGCGCGCGAGGGCCGCGCCGAGGAACTGGACCTCGACGGCACCATCCGCAGCACCGCCCGCAACGGCGGCTGGCTCGACATCCGGATGGTGCCCGAGCGCCACAACGCCGTGAAGGTGCTGTTGTTCCTCGACGTCGGCGGCTCGATGGACTACCACGTACGGGTGTGCGAGGAGCTGTTCTCGGCGGCGCGCTCGGAGTTCAAGCACCTCGAGTATTTCTACTTTCACAACTTCGTCTACGAGCACCTGTGGCAGGACAACCGGCGCCGGCACGACGAACGCCTGGCGACCGAGCAGGTGATCCGCACCTACGGCGCGGACCACAAGCTGATCCTGGTCGGCGACGCCAGCATGAGCCCGTACGAGATCGCGGTGGTCGGCGGTTCGGTCGAGCACTGGAACGAGGAACCGGGCGCGGTATGGCTGCAGCGCCTGCTCGACGCCTTCCCGAGCGCGGTGTGGCTCAATCCCGAGCCGCAGGCGCAGTGGGATCACACGCAGTCGGTGGGCATGACCGGCAAGCTGATGGGCGGGCGCATGCACCCGCTGACGCTGGCCGGTCTGGAAGCGGCCATCAAGACGCTCAAGGCGAGCGTGCACTGATGCCTTCGAGGATTTTCACCGCCGGCCTCAGTTTTTTTGACTAGTGTGAGAAATCCTCCCCCCCTATCATCCGCCAACCCTACGTTCGCCTGATCACATGGACCGACTCCTAGCCTCCCCCGAATTCCAGGCGCTGGCGCCCTTCGTCGCCGCGCTCGTCCTGCTTGCGGTGCTGCGCAAGGCACCGAGCGGCTGGAACGCGCTCGCGCTGACCGGCGGCCTGGCGGTCATCGTCGCGCTGGTCAACGGTCTCACCGTCGAGCCGCTGACCGGGACGCGCAAGATCATGATCCTGGCGCTGGCCGCCGCCCCGGTGGGCCTGCTGGTGGCCACCGTGCTGCACGGGCGGGCGCGAATGCTGACCTACGTCGTGCTTTGCGTGGCCGGCGGGGCCTGGGTGTTCTGGACGGTGCTGGCGCGCAAGGACGAACTCGCGATGGCATTGTTCGGCGGCGGTGCGGTGGCCTACCTCGCCTGGCTGACGGCGGCGATGTACGCCCTGCGCGCCCAACCGCTGGCCGCCGGCGCCGCGGCCACCGCGCTGGCGCTCGGTACCGGCGCCAGCGTGCTGCTGAGCGCCTCGGCCCTGCTGGGCCAACTGGGCCTCGCGCTCGGCGCGGCCGCCGGCGCCTTCCTGCTGTTCGCCGCCTTCCTTCGCGACCAGCACGCCGGCGCCGCCTTTACCCTGACCGCCGCGCTCGGCGCCGGGCTGATCGGCTTTGCCGGCCTGCTGTTCGCCAAGCTCGACTGGCTGGTGCTGTTGCCGCTCGCGCTGGTTCCGCTGGCGGCCCGCGTCCCGGCCCCGGAGCGCCTGCCGCGTTTCCTGCAGGCCGCCCTGGTGTTCGCCTGTGCCGCGGCCCCGGCCGCCGTCGCGGTGCTGGGCACGCTGGCGTTGCAACAGGACAGCGGCGGCTATTGAGGCCCGGATCTCCCGGACCGTGTTTTCCCACCGACCGACCCAAAGGAGTAATCATGAACCCACGTCTTCTCGCGATCGCCCTCGCCGTGCTGCCCCTCGGAGCCGTACAGGCCAACGGCTACACCGTCGACCCGGCGCACACCTACGCGAACTTCAAGATCAGCCACCTCGGCTTCTCGACGATGTACGGGCGCATGGACGTCACCGGCGGAACGATGCAGTTCGACCCGGCCGGCAAGAAAGCCTCGGTGGAGATCACCATCGATGCGAACTCCATCGACACCGGCCACGGCAAGCGCGACGACCACCTGCGCTCACCGGACTTCCTGAACGCCGCCGAGTTCCCGACCATCACCTTCAAGTCCACGGGCGTCACCTGGAACGGCTCCACCCCGGCCACGGTGACCGGCGATCTCACCATCCTCGGCGTCAGCAAGCCGGTGACGCTCAAGGTCGACGCCATGAACTGCGGCAATCACCCGTTCACCAAGAAGCCGATGTGCGGTTTCGACGCCAGCGCGACCATCAAGCGCACCGACTGGGGCGTCAAGTACGGCGTGCCCGCGATCGGCGAGCAGATGGGCCTGATGCTCGAGTTCGAGGCTACCCAGGACTGATCGGCTGCCGCCCATCTGGCCGCGCGGCGCCGACGAACGGCGCCGCGCGTCCTTGCCGGGGACACTGCGCGTGAGCGGCGAGGAACTGTTCGACGTGGTCGACGAGCACGATCGCGTGATCGGCACGCGCCCGCGCAGCGAGGTGCACCGCCTCAACCTCTTCCACCGCGCCGCGCACGTGCTGGTGTTCAACGCCGCCGGCAAACTCTTCCTGCAGAAACGCTCTCTCACCAAGGACTGCTCGCCGGGGCTGTGGGACAGCTCGTGCGCCGGGCACCTCGAGAGCGGCGAGGACTACGACAGCTGCGCCCGGCGCGAGCTGGCCGAGGAACTCGGCATCGCCGGCGAGCCGGCGCTCGAGAAGCTGTTCAAGATCGACGCCGCGCCCGAGACCAGCTACGAGTTCGCGTGGGTCTATCGCACGGTCCACGAGGGACCGTTCCGGCTCGACGCGCAGGAGATCGACGAAGGCCGCTGGTTCACCCCGGCCCGGCTCGATGCCTGGATCGCCAGCGCCCCCCGGGACCTGACGCCGGTGTTTCGCAGGCTCTGGGCGCGGCTGCGCGAAGCCTGAGCGGCGCCTGTCCCACTCAGTCCCGCAACTGCGCCAGCGCCAGCGCGTGCAGCGCCGGGTTGGCCGCCGCCAGCACCGTGCCATCGGACTCCATGCCGAGCGCACGGCCCTGCCAGTCGCTCACGACCCCGCCCGCGCCTTCGATCACCGGCACCAGTGCCAGGTAGTCGTAGGGCTGCATGTCGGCTTCCGCCACCAGGTCCGTGTGCCCGCTGGCGAGCAGCGCGTAAGCGTAGCAGTCGCCGCCGAAACAGCGAAAGCGCACCGCCCTCGACAGGCGTTCGAAACGCGGGCCCAGGGCGGCGTCGAACATGTCCGGCGAGGTGGCGTAGAGGGTCGCATCGCCCAGGCTTTCGACACGGCTGGTGCGGCACGGCTGCCCGTTGGCGGTGGTCGCGATGCCAGCCGCGCCCTGCCAACGCTCGTCCAGGGCCGGGATGTCGACCACGCCGAGCACCGCGCGCCCGTTTTCGAGCAGCGCGACGAGCGTGCCGAACAGGGGGCGGCCGGTGACGAAGCTCTTGGTGCCGTCGATCGGGTCCACCACCCAGGTGAGCGCGCCGCGCGCGGGCGTGACCCCGAACTCCTCGCCGACGAAACCGTGTGCGGGGAAACGCGCCGCGACCCGTTCGCGCAGGGCCCGTTCCGCGGCCCGGTCGGCCTCCGTGACGGGCGAAAAATCCGCCTTGTGCTCGACAGCCACCGGCCGGCGAAAGTAGCGCAACACGATGGCGCGGGCCGTGTCGGCGAGTTCGCCGGCGAAAGCCAGCAACGATTGCGTGTCCCCGTCCTGCACCTCGATCGCCTCCACACCCCGGCGCCCGCCGCCGCTTGCGCCGCGGGCTTGTGTACAATCGCGAAGCCGTCGCCCGAGCACGTTGCAAAGACCCGCGTATGAACGATACCGACGCCAGCGCCGCGCAAGTCCGGCGCCTCGCCTGCTGGCAGGGCCCGGTGGACATAGCGCCGCTCGGCGGCGGCATCACCAACCGCAACTTCACCGTACGCCACGCGGGCGACGACTTCGTGGTGCGCATCGGCGAGGACATTGCGGAGCACAACATCTCGCGGCGTTTCGAGCTGGCCGCCGCGCGCGCGGCCTGGGCCGCCGGTATCGGGCCGGAGATTGTACACGCCGAGCCGGGCGCGCTGGT
>JBFJWO010000360.1:0-5663 GCA_041623575.1 Gammaproteobacteria bacterium | reverse complement strand
GTCTCACCGCTCGCCCGACGCAGCGACGGCGATCCGTTCGTCACCGACCGCTTCGAGCTGTTCATCGCCGGGCGCGAGATCGCCAACGGGTTTTCCGAGCTGAACGACGCCGACGAGCAGGCGGAACGCTTTCGCAGCCAGGCCGCGGCCAAGGACGCCGGCGACGACGAGGCGATGCACTACGACGCGGATTACCTGCGGGCGCTGGAGTACGGGTTGCCGCCGACGGCGGGCGAAGGGGTCGGGATCGACCGCCTGGTGATGCTGTTGACCGATTCGCCCTCGATCCGCGAGGTGTTGCTGTTTCCCCAGCTGCGCCCGGCCGCCGAAGTCTGACTCGCGCTCAGTCCGGGCGGGCGCCGCCGCAGTTCCAGCACAGCTGGAAGTCTCCGCCGTGGCGTTCGCCGCAGGTCGCACACACCCAGGGCGCGCAGTGTTCGGCCTCGTGGGCATAGACCGTGCGAGCGACCTGCCGCGCGCGCGCCGCGTCTTCGTCGTTCACCACCCAGACGCTCGGCGTGGCGTCGGCCGGCAGCTCGCCGATGGCGCCGCTGAGATAGCTGCCCTGGATCGCGCACTCGATGCCTTCGGCGAGCAGCCTGTCCAGCATCAGCTGGGCATCGACGAGATCGGCGGCCTGGTAGACGCGTTGCACGGCGCGGTTCAGGCGGCGGCCGTGACGGCGTACGGGAGATCGAGGCGCCGCAGGGCCTGGTCCGACCCGGCCAGGAACAGTGATGCCTGCGCCAGCGCCAGCGGGATCACGCCGAGCACCTCGCCGAGCGCCGCTTCGACGACGACGCCCACCGCCTCGCCTTCGCCGTCGTGAATGCTGTCACCGACCACCGGGCTCGCGCCGGGCGGCGCGCCGAAGCGGAACATCCGTCGCTTGACGCGCCCGAGGTAATGGGCGCGGGCGACGATCTCCTGGCCCGGATAACAACCCTTGTCGAAGCTCACTCCGCCGACCAGCTCGAGGTTGACCATCTGCGGCACCAGCGAATCGACGGTGGCCGGGTACACGTTGGGCAAGCCGGCCTCGATGTCGAGCGCGCGCCAACGCTCGGCGTTGCCGGGGCCGGCTTCGGCGGCCAGCCGCTCCCAGGTTGCCATCGCCTCGGCGAAGGGTTGCAAGAGCAGGAACCGGCCGCGCCCGGCGTCGATGCAGGAAACGGCGCCGCCGGCCGCTTCGACGCTCGCGCCGCTCGTGGCCGGCACCGGAAGGCCGGCGCGCTCCAGCACCTGCCGAGCGCCCTCGCCGGCAATGCCCATGCGGGCAAGGCTTGCGTCGCCGCTGGCAATGTCGACACGTGCGCGCAGCACGTAGCGGCGCAGGCGCTCCCGCACGGGCTCGCACAGCGCTCGCGGCAACGCCAGCTGGACGCCGCCGCCCGCCACACAGGCGCGTACGATGGCCAACATCCGGCCTTGCGGCGTGCAGTAGGCGGCCAGGCGGTTGTACCCGTCGAGGCGGTTCATGTCGTTGCTGAGTTGCGCGTGCAGGAACGACTGCGCGTCCTCGCCGCGTACACTCAGCAGGCCGACGAAAGAAAGGTCAAAGATCTGCGCCGCGGCGGCCGATACACCGGGCGGGCGCGGATCGCGAGCCGACACGCTACGGTCGTGCTGCTCGATGAAAGCTTGCCATTCGGACTGCATTCAGGCGTTGCCAGGGACCATGCCGAAACCGCGAAAGTGTAACAGCATCGTCGTGGGCCCGGCACGTCCGGCCTTTACAAGCGCAGCCGGACACGCGAAAATTTGTGCACCTGCACCATCGACCCTGTCTATGGCCGAATCGGACCCGGTGGCCTCGGCGCCCGCCGGCGAACCACCGCCGGACTCTCGCCCTCCAAGATCCCCGCGACCGGGCGCGCCGGGTGCGGAGGAGCAACGCGAACGAGGCGGGCCCGCGGGTCCCGAACCCACGCGCTACGGCGACTGGGAGCGCAAAGGCCGGTGTATTGATTTCTGAGCTCGCCGCCGGCGGGCTCCGGGCATCCTCCGCGACAGACCATCCGCGCGGCGCCGCGTGCATGCGCGGGAACTGAGGTGAGTCATGACCGTCAAGCAACGTCCACTGTCGCCGCACCTGCAAGTGTATCGGCTCCCGTTGACGGCGGTGTTGTCCGTTACCCACCGCCTCACCGGCATCGCCCTGGCCGGCGGCACCGTATTGCTGATCATCATACTGTTCGCCGCCGCCGCGGGCCCGCAGGCCTACGCGACCGCGCACTGGCTGGCGGCTTCGTGGCCGGGGCAACTGGTGCTCGCCGCGTTCACGTTCGCTCTGTATTTCCACCTGTGTAACGGCGTGCGCCACCTGTTCTGGGACGCCGGCTACGGGTTCGAACTCACCACCGCCGAGCGCAGCGGCGTCGCGGTGCTGGTCGTGGCCGTCGCGCTCACCGCCCTCACCTGGCTGATCGCGCTGATCGCCTGAGCACGCCGCAGAGGAGCACTCGCATGAGCCTTAGAACACCGCTCGCCCGCGCCAAGGGGCTGGGGGCCGCGAAGGAAGGCGTGACGCACTGGTGGCGTCAACGCCTGACGGCGCTCGCGCTGGTGCCGCTCACGCTGTGGTTCTGTTTCGCGCTGGCGGCGCTGGGCGATGCCGGTTACGAGAGCGTGCGTGCCTGGGTGGCGGCGCCGTTGAACGCGGTGTTGCTGCTGGTGAGTATCCCGGCGACGCTCTATCACGGTTATCTGGGGCTGCAGGTGATCATCGAGGACTACGTCGGCGACCACGCCTGGCGCACCGGGTTGATCGTCGCCAGCGGCTTTGCGGCGTTCCTGTTGAGCGCCGGCGCCATGTTCGCGGTTCTCAGGCTGGCGCTGGAGACATCCTGATGAGCAACGGCTACGAGACCATCGAGCACAGCTACGACGTGGTCGTGGTCGGTGCCGGGGGTGCCGGGTTGCGGGCCACCTTCGGCATGGCCGAGAAAGGCCTCACCACCGCCTGCATCACCAAGGTGTTTCCCACGCGCAGCCACACGGTCGCCGCCCAGGGCGGCATGAGCGCCTCGCTCGGCAACATGGGCCCCGACGACTGGCGCTGGCACATGTACGACACGGTCAAGGGCTCGGACTGGCTGGGCGACCAGGACGCCATCGAATACATGTGCCGCGAAGCGGTGCCGGCGGTCATCGAGCTGGAGCACTACGGCGTGCCCTTCTCGCGAACCGAGGACGGGCGCATCTACCAGCGGCCTTTCGGGGGCATGACGACCAACTACGGCGAAGGCATCGCGCAACGGACCTGCGCGGCGGCCGATCGCACCGGGCACGCCATCCTGCACACCCTCTACCAGCAGGCCTTGAAGCACCAGGCGGAGTTCTTCATCGAGTACTTCGCGATCGACCTGATCATGGAAGACGGTGCGTGTCGCGGCGTCATCGCCTGGGACCTCGCGAGCGGCGAGATGCACGTGTTCCGCGCCCGCTACGTGGTGCTTGCCACGGGCGGCTACGGGCGCGCGTATTTCTCCTGCACCTCGGCGCATACCTGCACGGGCGACGGCAACGCCATGGTGTTGCGCGCCGGACTGCCGCTGCAGGACATGGAATTCGTGCAGTTCCACCCGACCGGGATCTACGGCTCGGGGGCGCTGATCACCGAGGGCGTGCGCGGCGAGGGCGGCTACCTGACCAACGCCCAGGGCGAGCGCTTCATGGAACGCTACGCGCCCAACGCCAAGGACCTCGCTTCGCGCGACGTCGTGAGCCGCGCCATGACCATCGAGATCAACGAGGGACGCGGCGTCGGCGACGAGAAAGACCACATCCACCTGCACCTCGAACACCTCGGCCCGGAGGTCATCAACGAGCGACTGCCGGGAATCGCCGAATCGGCGAAGATCTTCGCCGGCGTCGACGTGACGCGCCAGCCGATCCCCGTGCTGCCCACCGTGCACTACAACATGGGCGGCATTCCGACCAACTACCACGGCGAGGTCGTGACCCTGAAGGACGGCAACCCGGACACCGTGGTGCCGGGCTTGATGGCCATCGGCGAAGCCGCGTGCGTATCGGTGCACGGTGCCAACCGGCTGGGGTCCAATTCGTTGCTGGACATCGTCGTGTTCGGCCGCGCCGCCGCCCTTCGTTGCGCGGAGCTGGTGGATCGCGAAGCGCGCCAGCCGCCGGTGCCGCGCGCGCAGGTCGAGCGGGTGCTCGAGCACTTCGACAACCTGCGCTACGCGAGCGGCGCCACCCCGACCGCGGCGTTGCGCCTGCGTCTGCAGCGCGCGATGCAGACCCACGGTGCCGTGTTTCGCACCGGCGAGCTGTTGCAGGAGGGGGTCGCGAAGCTCAACGCCATCCACCAGGAGTTCGCAGACGTCAAGGTCAGCGACCGCTCGCTGATCTGGAACACCGACCTGGTGGAAACGCTGGAGCTGGAGAACCTGATCTGCCAGGCCAACGTGACCCTGCAGGGGGCTGCCAACCGCACCGAAAGCCGCGGCGGTCACGCGCGCGAGGACTACGATCAGCGCGACGACGAGAACTGGATGAAACACACGCTCGCCTGGCACGACACGGACGGCAGCGTGCGCATCGACTACCGCCCGGTGCACATGAACACGCTCAGCGACGACGTCGAGCCCATTCCGCCCAAAGCGCGCGTGTACTGACGGCCTTGCGCGGGCTTCGACAAAACCCTGACCCCAGGAGATAGGGACCGATGGCCAAGTTCTCGCTTCCCGCCGGCTCGGTGGTCAAGAGCGGCCAGCAGCACCCGGCGCCCGAGGGCGCCGCGAACGTGCGCAAGGTCGTGGTCTATCGCTACGACCCGGACAGCGGCGAGAACCCGCGCACCGACACCTACCACATCGACCTCGATTCCTGCGGGCCGATGGTGCTCGACGCCCTGATCAAGATCAAGAACGAGACCGACGCCACGCTGACGTTCCGCCGGTCCTGCCGCGAGGGGATCTGCGGGTCGTGCGCGATGAACATCGACGGCACCAACACGCTCGCCTGCACCAAGGGCATCGACGAGATCGAGGGCGACGTCGAGATTTATCCGCTGCCGCACCTGCCCGTGGTCAAGGATCTGGTCCCCGATCTGACCAACTTCTACGCTCAGCACGCCTCCGTCGAACCCTGGATGAAGACTTCCTCGGCCACGCCGCCGGACCGTGAGCGGCTGCAGTCCAAGGAGGACCGCAGCAAGCTCGACGGGCTCTACGAGTGCATCCTGTGCGCCTGCTGCTCGACCAGTTGTCCGAGCTACTGGTGGAACTCGGAGCGCTATCTGGGGCCGGCGGCATTGCTCAACGCCTACCGCTGGATCGCGGACAGCCGCGACGAGGCGACGGGCGAGCGCCTCGACGACCTCGAGGACCCGTTCAAGCTGTATCGTTGTCACACGATCATGAACTGCACCAACGCCTGCCCCAAGGACTTGAACCCGGCCAAGGCGATCGCCGAAATCAAGAAGCTGCTGGTGCTGCGGCGGTCCTGAGCGGCGCCGGTCGGCACGCGCGGTCGGGATGGCTGAAACCGAAATCTCGCGCCTGGCCGAACTCGTCTCGGCATGCAACGACCGAAATCTGGTCTTCATCTATGGTCTCAGTCCAGGATTGGACATCCGGTTTAGTGACGCTGCCGAACTTGACGCGATACGTTCACGATTTCAACAGATGAAGGATGTTGGC
>JBFJWO010000359.1:0-5667 GCA_041623575.1 Gammaproteobacteria bacterium | reverse complement strand
GTGCCGCTCGGGCAGCTGCCAGCCGGTGACGAGCACCGCGACGACCAGCACCGCGAGCGCGCCGAGGAGCGTTTTCATTCGTCGCCGTCGCGCGCCGGGCGGGCGCGGCTCGAAGCCTCGCGCGGCATGCCGAGCCCGCGCGCGATCTTCAACGCCTTGATCGCCTCGCGGGTCACGCCGCACAGCGGCAGCGACAGCCGCGCGACGTCGGCCTCGGCGAGCACCTGGGTCATGTCCTTCTCCGCCCACGGCATGGCGCGGTGCTCGCGCCAGATCTCGAGCGACCAGTTGGCCGCGCTGCTCTGCAGCAGCGCCGCGCGCAGGCGCTCCTCGTCCACGCCGAGCGCCCCGGCGAGCCGCAGTCCCTCGTCGTTCGCCACCGTGCAGGCCCACAGGATCAGGTTGTTCACCAGCTTGCCCACCTGCCCGGCGCCCAGTTCGCCGAGGTAGTGGATGGCGCCGCAGAAGGCCTCGAACGCCGGTCGGCAGGCATCGAAATGAACCGCCGGCCCGCCGCCCATCAGCAACAGGTCCGCGCGCTCCGCGGCCGCTTCTCCGCGACACAGCGGCGCGTCCAGGAACACGACGTCGTCGCGCGCCGCGCGCCCGGGAAGCGAGCGCATGAACGAAGGCGCGACCGTGGCGCAAACGGCGATCCGCGTACCCCCGGCGGCACCGGCCAACAGGCCGTCGGCCGCCGTCACGACCTGCTCGACCTCGGCGTCGAAGCCCACCGCGACCAGCACCAGCTCGCTCGCCCGCGCTACCGCGGCCGGCGAATCGACGACCTCGATGGCGGCGGCGCGAGCCCCGTGCACGGCCGGCGCGGCGAGGTCGAACCCCACCACTTCGAATCCCGCCCCGCGCAGGTGACGGGCGATCGGCAGGCCCATCCGGCCGAGCCCGATGACGCCCACCCGCTTTATCCCGGCACTCATCGCATGGCCTTCAGTAGGCGACGTTCACGTTCTTGACCTGCGTGTAGCTCAGCAGTTCGTCGAGCGAGTTCTCGCGCCCCAGACCGCTGTCCTTGAACCCGCCGAAGGGTGCGCCGCGAAAGCGTTTGCCGCCGTGCCCGTTGATCCAGACGTAACCGGCTTCGATGCGGTCGGCGGCGCTCAGCGCGCGCGAGATGTCGTTGGTCCAGATGTTGGCGCACAGGCCGTAATCGACGTCGTTCACTTCCTCGAGCATACGTTCGGGGTCGGTCCAGCGCAGCACCGCCATCACCGGGCCGAAGATCTCCTCCTGCTCGATGCGCATGCCGTGACGCACACCGGCGATGACGGTCGGCTCGAAGAAATACCCGCGCTGCAGCTCGGGCGCGCCGGGGTGGCCGCCGCCCGCCACCACCTCGCCGCCCTCCTCGACCCCCAGGCGCACGTACTCGCGCACGCGCTCGTAGTGGCGGCGCGTGATCAACGGGCCCATGCGGGTCGCTTCGAGGTGTGCCAGGCCGGGCACGATGGCGGCGGCCCGGCGCGTCACCTCGGCCAGGAACGCGTCGTGCACCGATTCGTGCACGAACACGCGCGAGTTCGAGCCGCAGGACTGGCCCTGCGAGCCCACGTAGTTCATGCCCGCGACGGCCGCGTCGGCGGCGCTCGCGACGTCGACGTCGGGGTAGACGATGAGCGGGTTCTTGCCGCCGAGTTCGAGCGACAGGGTCTTGATGCCCGCCTCGCGGGTGATCGCTCGCCCGGTCTCGACGCCACCGGTGAACGCGATCCGCCGCACCTCGCGGTGGCGCACCAGCGCCGCGCCGCAGTTCGGCCCGTCGCCGCTCAGCACGTTGAGCACGCCCGGCGGCAGGTGCTCGCGCGCCAGGCTCGCCAGCACCAGCGCCGACAGCGGCGTCTGCTCGGCCGGTTTCAGCACCACGGTGTTGCCGGCGATCAGCGGCGCGGCGATCTTGCCGGCGGCGAACGAGATCGGGTGATTGAACGGCAGGATGCGCGCGACGACGCCGAACGGCTGGCGGCGCGTGTAGTCGAGGCCGCCACCCGGGGTCGGAATGGTCTCGCCCTTGATCTCGCTGCCGAGGTTGGCGAAGTAACGCAGGCGGCTCGCGCCCTTGCGGGCGTCGCCGATCATCGCGGTGAGCGGGTTGCCGCTGTCGAGCGCATCGAGCATACCGAGCAGCGGCGCCAGCGCATCGATCGCCGCGGCCAGCTCGCCGAGGGCCCGCGCGCGCTTGTCGACGTCGAGCGCGGCCCAGGGAGCAAACGCCCGGCGGGCGGCGGCGACGGCTTGCTCCACGTCCTCGGCGCCCGCCGCCGGCACCTCGGCCAGGGCCTCGTCGAGCGAGGGGTTGAGCGTCTCGAAGCGTTCGCCGCTGGCGCTCTCGACCCAGTGGCCGTCGATCAGCATGCGCCACCCCGCGCTCGCGAGCGACCCGGCCGCCAGCGCGTCGGCGCCGACCTTCGCCCCGGCGCGCCGCTCAGCCATGCCGGTCCGACGCCCGGGTGGCACGCCGGTTGCCGATGACGGCGAACGTCGCGGCCAGCATGAACAGGCTGATGGCGATGAATACCCAGCGCGGGTGACCGCTGTCGACCATCAGCCCGAACAGCACCGGCGCCACCGCGCTGCCGAGCGACAACGCGCTCGACACGAACCCGAACGCCTTGCCGAGGCCGCCCGGCGGCGTGGCGGCACGCACCAGCATGTCGCGTGCCGGGCGGATGATGCCCTGCGCCAGGCCGATCAGGGTGTAGAGCACGCCGATCAGCACCACCGGCACGGACACCAGCGCGAGCGCCAGCATCACCAGCGCGGTCGCGACGAACGCGGCGATGGCGACGAGGTCGTGCCGGCGCGTGCGATCGGCGATCACCCCGCCGGCCAGTACCCCGAGCGCGCTGGCGAACAGGTACGCCGAGAGCAGCCCGCCGGCGAGCGTCGCGGGCAGGCCGTGGACGAACCCGAACACGGTCACCGAGAACGACTGCACGCCGCTCGAGGTGAGCGAGGTGGCGACGAAGAACACGAACATCAGCAGCATCGGCGTGCTCAGCAACAGCCGCCAGCCGTGCGGCGGCGCACGCGCGCCCGCCGCGCCGACGTTGCGCTGCGCGACGGGAACGGTCTGGATGCGGCCCCACTCGGCGAGGAACCAGCCCGCCACCAGCAGCGCCAGCACGCCCGACACCAGCAGCGCTTCGCGCCAGCCCGTCACCAGCAGCAACAGCCCGATCGCCACCGGGCCGGCGGCCGTCCCGAGGTGACCGGCGAAAGTGTGCACGCTGAACGCGCGCCCGACGCGGCGCTCGTCGATCTTCTCGCCGAGGATCGCGTAGTCCGCCGGGTGAAAGACCGCGTTGCCGAGTCCCGCGATCAGCGCGAGCGCGAGCAGCATCGCGTAACCGGCCGACCAGCCCATGAGCGCCACCGCGACCCCTTCGACCAGCAGCCCGGCCAGCAGCAGGGTGGCCGCGCCGAAGCGATCGACCATGAAGCCCAGCGGCAGTTGTGCCGCGCCCCCGGCGAGGTTGAACACCGTCAGCAGCAGACCGAGCGCCGCGTAGCTGACGCCGAGTTCGGCGTGCAGCAGCGGGAACAGCACCGGCAGGCAGATGTTGTAGTAATGGCTGAGGAAGTGGCCGGCGCACACCGGTGCCAGCACCCGGCGCCCGCTGCGCGGCAGGGCTGGCGCCTGCGCGCTCATGGAGCGCGCACCCGCGCGATCGCGCCGCGCCGCCGGCTCATACCTTGAACGCCCCGGCAACGCTGGCCGGAAAGAGTTCCGCCACGTCCAGCAGCCGGCGCGTCACGCCCTGTTCGAAGCACCAGCGCAGGAAGGTCTCCAGGGTGCGTCGGTTGGGCTCGATCCCGTAGGGGAAGTAGTCGGCGCCGAACTGGCGCTGGCGGCGCTCGACGGTGTCGCACAACCAGGGCACCGGGATGCGCGAGGCGGTGAGATCCGTGCAGCGGGCGACGGAACGGTCACGCGCCTCGCCGAAGGCGCTCAGCAGGTTGCCGGCCACCCACGGGTTGGCGTCGAACACGTCGCGGCGCAGGGCGATGACGTGCATGATGGGAAAGATCCCGCGGCGCTCGTAGTAGGCCTGCTCGACGCCCTGGTAGTCGGCAAACAGGCGGCGCACGCGCGGATCGCCCTGCAGGAACACCTCCGGCGGGTGCGCGGAGAACACCGCGTCGAGGTCGCCCGCGGCGAGCATCTCGCCGAGCGAGCGCTTGGGCTCGGGCGTCAGGCGAACGCCGTCCGGCAGGTGGAGCGCGACCTTCTCCAGGCGTCCCGGCTGGTTCACGCCGGCCTGGCGCCAGTCGACCTCGTCGAGCGCCACGCCGGCCTCCTCGACCAGCCAGCCGCGCGTGTACACCGAAGCGGTCTGCGCCCACTCGGGCGTGCCGATCCGTTTGCCGCGCAGGTCGGCGGCTTGCTCGATCCCGGCGCCGGCGTTCACGTAGATGTTCGAAAGTCGGAACACGCGCGAGGGGAACACGGGCAGGCCGACGATGTCGGGGCGTTCGCCCGCGACCTGCGCGACGAACTTCGCGAACGACATCTCCGAGACCTGCCACTCGCGGTGCAGGGTGAAGCGGTAGAAGATCTCCTCGACCGGGAACTCGAGCACCGTGAGCTCGCAGCCCTCCACCGTCACGCGGCCGCTCGCGAGGTCGCGAGTGTGGTCGTAGTCGGAGATCGCGAGCGTGAGCGCGAGCTTCGCCATCGTCAGAGCTCGAGCGGGCAGCGCACGCGCTCGGGCAGCCCCTGCCCCGAGGCGTGCTCGAGCACCGCCGCGGCGACCGCCAGGTCGGCAATGCCCATGCCCATGGCCTTGAACAGCGTGAGGTCGGCACCGGGCGGGCGCGAGCGCCCCTCGGCGATGAGCCTCGACAACGGCGTTACCGAGTCCCACGACGCGCGCCCGGCGCCGAAGTGATCGATGAACTCCCGCGAGAGCTCGCGCACGGCGGCCAGCGAATCGACCGCGACCAGGTCGCAGCGGGCGAACAGGTCGAGGTGGAACTCGACGCGCCGCGGCACGATCGCGCCGATCGCGTTGACGTGGGTGCCGGGTGCCAGCAGCTCCGCGGCGAGAAAAGGGGCCGTGGCGTTGGTGCACAGGGTGACGATGGGCACGTCGGCGACCGCCTCGCGCAACGACTCGGCGGCGACGACGTCGACCCCCGGCAACGCGGCCGCGGCACCTTCGACGAACGCGCGCAGCTTGTCCCGGTCGCGCGCGAACACGCGCACCCTGCGTACCGGGCGCACCCGGCAGCAGGCGGCGATCTGCGGTAGCGCCTGCTTGCCCGTGCCGACGATGGCCATCTCCGCGGCGTCCGTGCTCGCCAGCCAGCGCGTGCCGAGGCCGGTCATCGCGGCCGTGCGGATCTGCCCCAGCGCGGTCGCCTCCAGCACCGCGCGCACTGCACCGTCGGTGAGCGAGAACAGCACCAGCAGGGTCTGCGAACGCCCGCGCACGTTGACCCACGTCTTGGTGCCGCACAGCCCCTGCGTGTGCAAGGCACCGCCGAGCGCGTTCAACACGTCGTTGTCGCCGACCATCAGGTGGGTCTTGGTCATGTTCTCGGCGCCGCCCGAATGCTCGGCGGCGAGCACACGCTCCAGCGCGTCGATCGCCGTCGGCAGATCGAGCGTCGACGTGACGTCGGCTTCGGTGAACCAGCGCGGGGCGT
>JBFJWO010000358.1:0-5682 GCA_041623575.1 Gammaproteobacteria bacterium | reverse complement strand
GGGCGCGGGCTGAAGCCGCCGCCACAGTCCGGGCACACGTTGCCCGGCACGCCGGTCGCGCGCGCCGCGCGCAAGGCGCACTCGAAGCTGCAGATCATGGCATCGGTGGCCTGCGGCGGCCGGGAGGTGCCGCCGTTGTCGCAGATAGGGCGCAGTTCCAGCATGCCCCGCGCGCTAACGCGCGCCTGCCCCGAAGGCCGACATGCCACAGGGCACGCGCTCGTCGGCCGCCGAGTCGGCGCAGGTGAGTAGCGCGGCGCGGTCGCCGGCGAAATCGTGCCCTTCGCCCGGGGCCAGCATGCAGCGTTGCGCGCGGTAGGCGCCGTAGGCCACGGGATCGAGCGGCGCGGCGGAAAACACCTCGTCGAGGATCTCGAGCAGCAGCGCCAGCCGCTCGGGCGCATGCTGCGAGTGGGGTTCGAGCGAGCGCCCCATGGCCTCGCGCGCCGCGCCGCGCACGCGGCTCGCCGCCGCACCCGCGGCGATCGCGAATTCCTCCGCGCACGCCGCGGGGACCTCGGGCGTCCCCGGCTGTGCGAGGCCCACGTTCGGGCAGGCGGTTGCCGCTGCCCACAGCAGCGCGGCGGCGCGACGGGCGAAGGGGATCATTCCAGGTCCTCGTAACATTGCCATTCGAAACGCGGCGTGCAGATGCACAGGAACACGAGGTCGTCGTTACCGGTGTTGCGGATCGACTGGGGCTGGCCCGGCGGGATCCTGACCAGGTCGCCCGGCGCCACGCGGCGGCGCAGGTCGCCGACCCGCACCTCGCCTTCGCCCGCCTCGATCAGGTAGCGTTCCGCGGTTGCCCGCAGCCGGTGCGTCCGCGTGCAGACGCCCGGGCGCACGCGTGCGCGCGCGATGGAAACGGCGGGGTCCTGCGGGTCGTTGCCGATTTCCAGGATGTGGCACCTCTCCGCGCTCAGGTATTCCCGCGCCGGGTCGACGGTGACGATACCGGGGTGTTTCATCGCGCGCCCGCATGACAGCCAGCGCGCAGTGTTGCCAGCCGGTGCGGACCGCGTCAAGCCCGCGGGGTGCGCGGTTTGCCCATCCGGTGGCGGGCTTCTCAGGCCTTCTGGCGCAGTCGGGAGAGGTCCAGCCGCTCCGGGCTTCCCATCCACATCGCGTGCTCGGTGTGATCCAGCAGGTCGTCGCCGGTTTCGGCGTGCACGAACACCGTGAGGCCGTCACGGTGCGTCAGGAGCCAGGGAACCACCTGTCCGAAATGCTCCGGCGCGAGGGCGAGCCGACAACTCCAGCGCGGGTGCGGGCCGACCGGCTTGCGGTGCACGCGGCCCATGCGCACGGGCAACTCGCGCGCGGCGCGCCGGCACAGGGTCTCGGCCCGTTCGAGCGAGTCGGCGTCGAAATAGACGTGGGCGTGGAACCCGGTGATCTCGCTCATCGCCGTCCCGGCGCGTGCGTGGGCGTCGTGTCGAGACCGTCCATGAAGGGGATGTCGGTGGAGCCGACGTCGAGCCCGAGTTGCGAGAGCAGCGTGGTGATCTGGCCCCGGTGATGGGTCTGGTGGTTGAACAGGTGCGTCACCAGCACCCAGCGCGGCAGGCTGCGGGCCTGTCCGTCGACCAGGCTCCGGTAGGTGAGCGGTTCGCGCAGCCAGCCGGCGTCGAGGCCCGCCGCCCAGTCGATCAGGCGCCGGTCCAGCGCCGCGCGGGCGCGGGTGAGGGCCCCGAAGTCGTCATGCAGCACGACACCCAGTGCCGGCACTTCGGGCGGGTCGCCGGTGAAGCGCGACAGGAACGCGAGGTCGGCGTAGAGCAGGTGATCGAGCGTGTGGTGCAAGGAGCCGAAGAAGGCGCCCCGGTCGAGCTTGCGCTGGGCGTCGGTCAGGCGCGCGCACACCGCGTAGATGCGCGAGTTCATCCACTGGTTGTAGGCGGCCATCAGGGAGGCGTGAGCGGCACTGATCACGAACGGGCCCCCTCCAGGAGCATGGCGGGCAGCCGGCCCGGTGTGTCGCACAGCCAGGTCGCGCCCGCGCCGGTCAACTCCTCGTGCGAGCCGTAACCCCACAGCACGCCCAGTGCGGGCACGGCGTTGGCGCGCGCGCCCTCGATGTCGTGGCGCCGGTCCCCGACCATCACGCAGTCCCCGGCGGGTAACGACGCATGCTGCAGGGTGTGGGCGATGAGGCTCGGCTTGTCCGCATGGGTGCCGTCGAGTTCGGCGCCGAACACGGCATCGAAATGCGCCTCGAGGTCGAAATGCGCCAGGATGCGCCGGGCGTAGACATGGGGCTTGGACGTGACCACGAACAAGCGCGCGCCGGCGGTGCCGAGCGCTCCAAGCGCCCCGGCAATGCCCGGGTAGACCCGGTTCTCGAGCATCCCGCCCTCGCTGTAGCACTGCCGGTAGGCAGCGATGGCTTCGTCGAGCCGCTGGGCGTGCGCGCCGAGCAGCTCGCGCAGGCTGTCGTGCAGGGGCGGGCCCACGCAGTGATCGAGATCCGCCGGCGCGGCGAGCCCCAGTTCGGCGAGGGCGTGGCGCACGCACCTGACGATCCCCGGGCGCGAGTCCGTAAGGGTCCCGTCGAGGTCGAGCAGGACGTTCATGCGCCGGGCGGGTCGTCCACACGGACCTCGATACGCTCCAGGCCGCTACCGGGGTTGCGGCGTCGCAGCCGCAACTCGCCCACCTCGCCGGTACGGCGCAGGTGTGTGCCGCCGCAGGCGACGCGGGCGAAACCGGCGACCTCCCAGCACCGCTGGCCGGCAAGCTCGTCGGTGAAGCGGCTGACGATCGGCCGATCGGCGGCCACCAGTGCCCGCGCCTGCGCCTCGATCGCGGGCAGCCGTGCGGCGATGTTCCCGGGGTACTCGAAGTCGATACGCGCCTTTTCCGCCGCGACGTGGGCGCCGGCCTTGTGCAGGGGGCCGAGCTGGCGGTAGACGATTTCGAGCACCAGTTCGGCGGCGAAGTGCAGGCGCATCAGCGCGTATCGCCGGGGCCAGTCGATCTCGATCTCGACGGCCGTGCCACTCGACAGGCCGTGACCGGGCGCCAGCGTGTAGACGATGTCCGGGCCGTCCGTGCGGGCGTCGAGCACGGGCTGCCCGCCGAGCGTGCCCGCATCGCTTTCCTGCCCGCCGGAGAAGGCGAAGAAGATCGTCTCGCGCACGCGCACCTCGTCCCCGTGCACATCGCGCACCCGCGTCGAGAGCGAGGTGCGGTAAGGGTCTTCCCAGAACACTTTTCTCACGGGCGCCGACATCAGGCGGCCTCGAACAGGGTGCCGACCGCGGCGGTGAGGGCCATCGCTGCCGCGCCCCAGAACAGCACGCGCGCGGCGCCGATCGCCGGTTTGACGCCGCCGACCCGTGAAGCCGCCGCGCCCATCAGCGCCAGGCAGACCAGGGAGGCGGCGGTCACGGTCGGCACCAGGCCCGGGACGGGCCCGAGCACGGCGACCACGAGCGGCATGGAAGCGCCGGCCGCGAACGTGGCCGCCGAGGTGAGTGCCGCCTGCAACGGCCGGGCGCGGTGGGTGGACGTCAGCCCGAGTTCGTCCCGCGCGTGGGCACCGAGTGCGTCATGGGCCATCAACTGCTCGGCCACTCGCCGCGCGAGTTCCGGCTCGAGCCCCCGCCCGACATAGATCTGGGCGAGCTCCGCGCGCTCGGCCGCTTCGTCGGCCTCGATCTCGGCGCGCTCGCGCTCCAGGTCGGCGGCCACCGTGTCGGCCTGCGAGCTGACCGAGACGTATTCGCCGGCGGCCATGGACATGGCGCCCGCGACCAGCCCGGCGACCCCGGCCAGCAGCACCTCGCCGCGCCCGGCGCCGGCCGCCGCGACGCCGACGATCAGGCTGGCGGTGGAGACGATGCCGTCGTTGGCGCCGAGCACCGCCGCACGCAGCCACCCCATGCGCCCTGAGTAGTGGCGTTCGTAGCGGTGCCGGTGCGCCCGCGGGCGCGCGTCGCCGGCGTTCACGGGTGGGCCGTCTCGCGCGGGCCGTGAAGCGTGAGGTGTCGCATTGGCATTGGTTTCGAGCGTGTGCGCGCCGGAAACCCGTTCGATCGTGGGGCGGGCGGCGCCGAAGCGGTGCACGATAAACCTGCGCGCGACAGAAATCAAAACCCTGACGCCGAGCCCGGCGGGCAGCCGTTCGCCGGGTCGCGCAGGCGAACGCGAAGGCTCGCGCGAGCCGCCACGGTGGCGAATGTGGCCAGCGTCGTCCCCGGCCGCCGAACGTCGCCCGCCGACGCCGGGATGACGGCTTCAGACGTATCTCTGTTCGCGGTAGTACTCGAACCCGCGCTCGGTGAGCCGCGCCAACTCCTCGATCAGCGCGCCGTCGACGGTCTCGAAGTTGAAGCACGACTTGCCGTGCCGGCGTGCCTGCAACGCGCACGACACCGGGTCGAGCAGCGGCGGGTGCACGTACACCGGCATCAGGTGGTAGCCGACGTAGCGTTTGCGCGTCAGCACCGCGCCGAAGAACAAGGGCTTGCCGTTGCTCATCACGAAGGCGGTGTCCACGTACAGCTCGCCCGGCCGGTCGGACTTGCACACCAGCCGCTCGGCGTACGGGTAGAGGATCCGGTGCAGCGCCGCGAACGTGGCCTCGAGGTCGCCTCTCGCGGGCATCGGGCCGGTGCCGGGCTCAGTGGACCAGCAGGGCGGCGATGACGGCGATCGAACCCGCCAGCGCCAGCACGTTCAGATCGCCGTAGGCTCGTCGCACGTCCTCGAAGCGGCGCGCGGAGCGCTCCGCCGAGGGGCCGAGCACGAGGTCGACGTCCGGCTCGCGCATCCCGCGGTAGGCCCCGCAGACCATGGCGAGGCCGACGGCGATCACCAGCAACCCCGACCAGAACAGCGTATCGCTCAGTGCGACCGCGGTGCGCGCGGTGAAGCCCAGCCAGTAGAGGAGGTCGAGCACGGCCAGCACCGCCAGCACCGTCGCCACCCGCCGTTCGACGGGCCTCGCCGGCACGCCGATCACCCGCCCGTTCCCGGCGGTTGCCCCGCTCGCGGCGAGAAATCGAGAAACGCCCGGCGCCCCGGGGGTACGGCGAGCATCGCCCACCAGATCGCCAGCGCCGCCAGCAAATGCTTGACGCTGTGGCCGCTGATGAAGCCGGTGGCGGCGAGGACCTGCGGGTCGGCCAGCTCCGCGCCCTTGGCCAGCGCGTAGGTGGCGAGCGTCGCCCACAGCCAGCGCCCGCGCAGGCGCCCGGGCGGGTAGATCAGCAGGATCAGCGGCACCAGCACCATCGGCAGGAACTGCACCAGCGCATAGGCGCGCAGGTCGCCCGCGCCGCGCGACTCGCCCCAGTACCACCATGCCACCGACGCGAGCCCGGCAACCAGCAGCGGCGCGAACGCGGTCCGTCCCACGGCGAGCGACACCCGGTCCATGAGCACCGCCGAGAACAGCGCCATGATGGCGACGGTTATCGGCAGGCGGTCCCACAACAGCGTCGCGCTGTCCGGGTCGAGGTGGTAGTGGATGGAGCCGGCGCCGATCAGGATCGCGGCGCCGGCGAAGACCGCCCAGGCCCGCCGCGCCGCGGGCGGCAGGTCGGCGCCCCGCTGCAGGCCGTGGAGGCCGACCAGCAGGAACGGCAGGTTGGTGATCACGTTCCAGAAGTTCGGGACGCCGGCGATGGTCCGGCGATCGGCGAAGCCGTGGTAGCCGAGATCCTGGGCGAGCGG